>NZ_SGSW01000200.1:0-382 GCF_004209125.1 Acinetobacter sp. WCHAc060033
GCTCGATCGGGTCGTCCGTCCACAGCTCAGAAAAATTGAAGGGGTAGCGGATGTCAATGTCCTGGGTGGTTTGGCACGTACCTTTGAAGTGACACCTAACCTGGATGCTCTGGCATCGAGAGGTCTATCTCTTGATCAGTTAAAACAAGCAATTGAATTAAATAATGCAAGTGACGGTGCAGGGCGTCTGAATGAAAATGGAGAATCATTACTGATTCGTAGCGATAGTCGTGTCACCAATTTACAAGAGCTGGGTGAGATTATTGTTTCCAATCATCAGGGGACGCTGGTGCAAGTGAAGGATGTCGCCGATGTTCATACCGGTGCCCTTACCCGTTACGGAGCGGTAACCGAAAATGGTCAGGGTGAAGCTGTTGAAGGG
>NZ_SGSW01000201.1:0-382 GCF_004209125.1 Acinetobacter sp. WCHAc060033
TCCTTCAACAGCTTCACCCTGACCATTTTCGGTTACCGCTCCGTAACGAGTAAGGGCACCGGTATGGACAACGGCGACATCCTTCACTTGCACCAGCGTCCCTTGATGATTGGAAACAATAATCTCACCCAGCTCTTGTAAATTGGTGACACGACTATCGCTACGAATCAGTAATGATTCTCCATTTTCATTCAGACGACCCGCACCGTCACTTGCATTGTTTACTTCAATTGCTTGTTTTAACTGATCAAGAGATAAACCTCTCGATGCCAAGGCATCCAGGTTGGGTGTCACTTCAAAGGTACGTGCCAAACCACCCAGGACATTGACATCCGCTACCCCTTCAATTTTTCTGAGCTGTGGACGGACGACCCGATCGAGT
>NZ_SGSW01000202.1:0-380 GCF_004209125.1 Acinetobacter sp. WCHAc060033
GGTAATCCCCCCTCAAAATAATTGAACTCAAAAGTAGAAAATCGAATAATCCTGTTCAAGGAGATTTTTTATGAAAACATCTAAATATTCAGACAGCTTAATCATGAGTATTTTAAAACAAGCTGAATCAGGAACACCCGTGCCTAACTTATGCCGTGAACATGGTATGAGTTCCGCTACATTTTATAAATGGAAAGCGAAATATGGAGGTATGGATATTTCAATAATGACACGACTTAAAGAATTAGAGGCTGAAAATGCTCGTCTGAAACGTATGTATGCTGACGAACGTCTTAAAGCAGATATTCTTCAGGATGCACTGTCAAAGAAGTTATAAAGCCTGTACAACGTAAATCTCTTGCTCAGCGAGCCGTTGAACA
>NZ_SGSW01000203.1:0-371 GCF_004209125.1 Acinetobacter sp. WCHAc060033
CGATTAAATTCTTCTGAATTCTTTTTGGTTTTGGTTGGTCTTACCAGCACCACTGCCAAACCCAATGATTCAGCCATTTCAGAAAGTAAAATACCTGTCGCATGATTCAAACCAACACGACGTGATATTTGCTCACTAACTTGTCTCGAATGATTCCCGCTTGTTCTAAAGTTAGCCTTCTTGTTTTGCCACCCTGCCTCGATCACCACTTTCTTAATCTGATCTTGGTGACTGCGAAATAACTCAACAGTTTCAGCAAAGGTCAAATTCTTCAGCTCAAATGACTGTCCCAAGATAGCCACCCCCGATTTTTCTAAGTCTGGATCAATGCCGATGATGAGGGGTTTACTCACGCTCACCTCGCAAAATCT
>NZ_SGSW01000204.1:0-368 GCF_004209125.1 Acinetobacter sp. WCHAc060033
CATATTCAATTGAATATGGAATAAGCTAACAACAAGATAGTTTATAGAGCTTAGTAATTAAGTGGCGTATAATGCGTTGCATTGTTATTAATCTCTGTGATTTATCACAGTTTACTACGCATCGACGAGATGGTAGTTAATCATTAACAGAATATATTTGAGTTGAAATAAATTGTTCATACTCGTTTTAATTAACCTAATAAGCAATTGTGAAAGTTAAATGAAATGAGTTACTAGCGATTAAACTGAATCAAGCGTTTTGGTATATGAATTTAGATTGAAGCTGTACGGTGCTTAGGTGCACGGACAACGAACTGTGGAGCGTGGTGAGAATCACGATCTGTCTTAACCTTACTTGTAAGGGTTAA
>NZ_SGSW01000205.1:0-363 GCF_004209125.1 Acinetobacter sp. WCHAc060033
TGGACATTTACCTTCCCGTTTTAACCGTGATAAAGCACGTCCATATGTGGGTGCTTTATCCGTGTTGATCACTTGTGGAATTTGCCACTTCTTCACATTATTTAAAATTTTTCCAAGAAAACAATATGCTGATTTGGTATTACGTCTAGAAGAAAGATAAAAATCAATGGTATCGCCACGTTGATCGACTGCACGATACAGATAAGACCATCGTCCATTCACTTTTACATAGGTTTCATCAATATGCCACGAGCTCAGATCTGTAGGATTACGCCAATACCAGCGTAAACGTTTTTCTATTTCAGGAGCATAACGTTGAACCCAACGGTAAATAGTCGTGTGATCAACATTCACACCCCGTTC
>NZ_SGSW01000206.1:0-342 GCF_004209125.1 Acinetobacter sp. WCHAc060033
GGGTCATACGATTGACTTTTACCTTTCCGCTAGACGGAACAGTAAATCAGCCTATAGTTTTCTAGGAAAGATATTCAATACGGTGAAAAAATGGCAAATTCCACGGGTCATCAATACAGATAAAGCAGCGACCTATGGCCATGCTTTATCACGATTAAAGCGAGAAGGAAAATGTCCAGTAGATATTGAGCACAGGCAGATTAAGTATAAAAATAATGTCATTGAATGTGATCATGGTAAGTTAAAGCGAATCATCAGGGCCACATTAGGATTCAAATCTATGAAGACTGCTTATGCCACAATTAAAGGTATTGAAGTCATGCGTGCACTACGTAAAGGACA
>NZ_SGSW01000207.1:0-336 GCF_004209125.1 Acinetobacter sp. WCHAc060033
CCAATTCGACAGCGAAACATCACAAGGTGCTCGTTACCGTGTGGGCATTGATAAACCTACTTTTTATATCTTAAAGCTAAAAGAAAAAAAGGATTTTGCACTTAAAGGCTTTCAGCAAAAGTACGATTTATATCGTGAATATCCGAACACCTTGTACAAAGTTGAAGACACTAAAGTTTCGGAAAAGTTGAATGCGATGCTTTCTAAAGCCGTGAATGCTAAATCCAATTCTGATCATTTTGAAACGCTAAACAGCATTGGCTACTTTGAGCGTCCTCGTTACTCAGCAAACCAACGCATTGCTTATAACAATGCTAAATATAATTAAGGAGTTAA
>NZ_SGSW01000208.1:0-327 GCF_004209125.1 Acinetobacter sp. WCHAc060033
TGTTTTATCTATTGTAGTCGCTGGTAATTGACCTACTTGGCTTACATTACCCGCAGCATCAGTTTGTCGAACTTCTACTTGTCCGGCAGTGTATTTTCCTTCAGGTAAGTTAAAACTTGTACTACTGCCTCCTGGCAACCAAGCACCACCATCGGTTCTGTATTCCCATGTAGCACCTGGCTCTAAACCAGTTACATTTACGGTGTCATTAGAAGTAATACCATCTGCAAGACCTGTATCTTCAGCTAGCGTTAATATTGGGGCTGTTGGCGCTGTTGTGTTCACAGTCAATGTTAATGCTGGGCTTGGATCGCTTTCATTACCCGC
>NZ_SGSW01000209.1:0-325 GCF_004209125.1 Acinetobacter sp. WCHAc060033
CCGATGTCAACTGTATCGCCAGCTTTGATCGCTGCACTGCCTGTACCATTGCTTTCTAGGTTCCAACCTGCATCCAACGCACTGATCGCGCCTTCTACTCCACTTACTGTCTGGTTGTTCACCGTATATGCTGGTGTGCTGATGTTTCCTGTCACTGAGTCGTAAGTTGCTCCGCCTCCTAATGCCGCTGCGGTGCTATTGCCTACGTTGTTGGTCGCATTTTTACCGTCTTGTCCTGCTTGCGCAATTTGGCTTTCTAGATCTGTTTTGATCGTGTCAACTTGACCTTTGTTGATCGCATCTGTCGCATCTGTCGCATCTGCAA
>NZ_SGSW01000021.1:0-77739 GCF_004209125.1 Acinetobacter sp. WCHAc060033
AAGCTTATCTCCAGTTTTTTTTGTAATTCAAAAAGTATAGCATCTACTGAACTAAGAATGCTGTCTATCCTTTTAGAAATACCATCAGTTGTGACTTGTAGGTATAAGTCATCTATAGTGAAGTTTTTATGAAAACTTTGTAGATTACTATATTCCTGCTCGAAAGTTAATTTAGCCTCTTTCTCATAGTTAATTGATAGAGTAGATTTTATATGCAATAGCGTATGTTTTATTGAATATATACCTCCAATAAGTATATGATTTTCCTCTAAGTTATAAGATTCTTTGAGAGTTTCCCTCTTAATATTGTCCAAAGAATATCTTCTCCCTCTAATATTTATAGAAGTAGGTTCATTAGATGGGAAAATGTCTGATATATTATTGAATATCTCATAAGGATCTAGATTGAACTGATTTGATTCATTGACGAAATCTTTAGCAATTTCTAAACGTTTTTTTAAAATTGTTGCATAATTTCCTTTTTTAGACAGAAAAATTTTTAATATATCTTCTGATAGCGTCATCACCGATTCTATATTTGGTGATGAATCTTTGAAATTATCTAATTCTAACTTAGTTCTGGATAAACATATATCAAGGACTCGGTTATTATTTTTAAGGAGATACATAACCATCTCCTTAATTTGTTCGAATTTAACTTTTTCGGTTAAAACATTAAATATTATTTCATGTTTTAACTCATTAGCGATGTAGATACGAACAGTACTATATCCAAAGCTTTCTCTAAAAATTTTATCTTTAATAGAAAAGTAATCGGATAAAGAATCTATTCTTTTTTTTAAAGGCAATAAATAATCTTCAACATAGACTTCTATGTCTTCATCCTGTCCAACTTTTAAAAAAAATTGAACGTCATGAAAATCCATTACATTTATACAAGATGAAGAAATAGGATATATTTCTTCATCATTAATATTAATACTTAACTCCATTAGTAATTACCAGCAGAAGAAATCATATGTATTGAGATCTGAATCTCCATTACTGATAATTGTCTCTAGGCAATCTGAAGATTTTTGAAGATCATGAGAGAAAAGCAATTGATTAAGTGCATTTAGCCTGTTGCAGAAATTCTTCCCATTTCCTCGAATCTGTGGAAGAATTAATTGTAGTACTGCATAATCTAGAGCCAATACATCGTTATCATCAGAATAAGCTCTCATTAAAGGTCTTGCCTTATTACAATATTGACGAATTGCTATAGACTTACGGTTACTAATTTGAATAGTTTTACCAAATTCAAATTTTTTATCTTCTAAAATCAATTTAATTTGATCAAATATACGCTGTTCTTTATCTGTTAGCTCTGGAATATAGGCTACTGTGCCAAAGTAATATTCCATAACATCATATGTAACTGGCATATCCAATAAATCATTGGAGTTTTGAATCTTATCAATCATAGAAGCGGAAATATTACTATTTTCTAATAAGATAACAGGAGCTCTATCTAATACACGATGTGACAAGAACTCAGTTGTATTATCATAGTTAATAGTTGCTACAAATCTCAGATGTTCTGGAATTTTGAGATCATCCTCACCTAATTTAATAGGTTTATTCCCTTTTAAATCACTAATTCCCATAAACGATGACCAATAGTGTTCAATTGGGCTTAAGTTAGCCTCATCAAGTAAAATCAATGAACATGGGGTTTTGGTACCTTTTTCTAACTCTTTATTTAAAGCGTCAAGGAAATTATAAATTCCAGTGCTAGATGGTTGAAATTTATTAGATATTGGGTTGAAATAACCTATTAAATCTTTTTGTCCAGTCCATCCTCGTGCAACTGGAACTTCTAAGAATCTTTTTCTCTCAAGCCCTTTTACATCTGCCAAAAGACGGACTAATGAAGTTTTACCACCACCAGGTAATCCAGCAATAAAGCTTAAGAACGATTGTTGAATGGTTACTACCAAGTTAATAATTTCAATAGGTGAAATTGATCTATTCTTGATATTAAAAGAATGCTCAAAATAATTAATAAGAGTAGAAACAGTATTATTTCTATTGATATCAATACTATATGTAGGTATATGAACATCTAAATCGATGTTTTTTGATGTAGAGATATTATTCCCATTAATTGCTTCTACATAAGGCTTAAGTTCAAATAACTTAGATCTTAAATCGTCTTCAGATTCCTTATAAAGTTTATTTAAACGATCTGTCTCTTTTTCTAAGCTAATTTGTCGCGCAACCTCGTCACGATAATTGGTTTTTGCTTTACTCAAGTTTTCTAATAATTCGTCATATGTTTTTAAAGTTAAATATTTCTCATTTAAAGTATCATATTCTTGTTTTAAATTATTAAAGTCCTCTAGTTTTTTAGAAAAATCTTTATTTAGGTCAGAATTTTTCTTAGCATTATCAAGTAACTCACTATCAAACTTAACCTTATTACGGTCTTCGATTTCTTTACCTAATGCGACTAGCTCCTGTTTATTATTATTGATTTTACCTAATAAATCTTCTAGCTCTTGATTCTTCTCTCTAAGAGATTTTTCAATTTCATTACTATAGTTTTCTTTAATGCTCTTCAAATATTCATCTTTATTACGTGAAATAAAATTTTCAACGATTTGATCCCCTAAATTAGTCTTTAAGAACTTCTCGAATCCATCAACTAAATTTTCTTTGAAATCAAAATTGTTATTAGCAATTTCTTTGAATCTTGGAAGCTTATCTGTAATGGATTTTTGATTAAATTTAGGAATTTTTTTGATTTGAGCTTCTAGAAATAAGAAGTCAGCTTTCTTACTATTATAATTTAACTCTTTAGCAATTTTACTAAATAGTCCAACAATATCCTCATCAGAAGAGTAATCAATGGATGATAATTTTGGATTGTTATGTAATGTAGTAAGGTCTGTAAAGTACATTCTACTACCTTCTGGTAAGTCTTGGCATACTAATAAATTATCATCAAGCTGACTAAAATCACCTTTTAAAATATTACCTGTATATAGAACCCGACCAGGTAATGGACTATCAATTTTCTTTAAAAGAATTTTTTCTTGATCCCTTAAAACTTCCCATTTAAATGGACCATAACTAATTGATTCATTGTCTACTAAATAAATATATGTCGTACTAGGCTCAAATTTATAGTCAATCACAGGGAAGTTAGGATCAGGAAGGTCACTCAGTAGAACTTCAACAAATTCACGAGGTTTGATGTCTGTAGTTTTAAAACCTTGTGTAACGTAAATACAAGTACGATCATCTGGGATATCAGGGTTTCTGTACTGTGATTCAAATACTGTAACTTTAAATAACTCACGATCATCGTATTTTGAATCCAACTCATCATAAGCACTTGTAACAAACACTTTCCCTGAAGGACAAAAATTTTCGTTTGTTAACGGAATAAATTTTTCTCCATTCCATTCTGCTACAGGACGGATGTATCCTTTTATTAAATCTGCATGTGCATATAATTTATAGGCTATGATTTCACGTGAGCTATTTTTTTCCATGATAAAAATCAGTGTAAAATGAATTGTAATTATTATAACTATATATAATTCAAAATTTTATATATAACACTTTAAATTCAAGAGATATCATTAGATATCTAAGCATAAATTAAGCATTTGATTCATCTTTATTGCGAAAAAAGATTAAATTTCTCCTAAGATTGGCGTGCTAATCACATACCACATTGACACGATTTCAAATCTACTTAACATAAAATCTCTTATGCGAAGTCATTATCTACACTATACAACTCATAATATATAAGAAAAATTAGACTTAAAAATAGGAAAAGTGTCTCAAAAATTAAATGTAACAAAATTTTTATAACTCTCTAAAAGCATCGAACTAAAATTAATTCACCCCATTTCATTGAACTGCTACACTTCCTCCAACACATAAACAATATCAGACAGGTCATGATCGAAATCCACTCAAAACTCCCTGCACAAGGCGTGACTATTTTCAGCATCATGACCGCAATGGCACAACGCCTCAACGCACTGAATTTATCGCAAGGTTTTCCTGACTTTCCTGCACCACCAGATCTACTCCAAGCACTCAGCCAAGCCACGCTAGATGGCTATAACCAATACGCAGCTGGAGATGGATTGCTTCCACTTAGAGAACAAGTTTCACAACTCTTTCTAAATCGAGATCAATTACAACTCGATCCTGTCACAGAAATTACTATCACACCGGGCGCAACCATTGGGCTGTTTAGTGCAATTCAGGCTATCGTCCATGCAGGTGATGAAGTCATTATTTTCGATCCAAGCTATGACAGCTATGCACCTAGCATACAGTTGGTTGGGGCAAAACCAATTCATATTGCCCTAAATGCACCTGACTTTTCTGTGGATTGGAATCAAGTTAAATCTGCCATTACCGACAAAACCCGCATGGTGATTGTGAATACACCACACAATCCAACAGGGGCAATTTGGTCAGAACAAGATTGGTTCAATTTAATTGAATTGATTCAAGATAAAAATATCGTGGTGCTGTCTGATGAAGTCTATGAACACCTCATTTATGATGGCGAAAAACATTATTCAGCACTGTCATTTCCAGAACTACGAGAACGTAGCTTTGTGGTCGGCTCTTTTGGTAAAACCTTTCATGTGACAGGCTGGAAAACAGGTTATTGCGTGGCTGCGCCTGAGTTGATGAAAGTCTTCCGCCAAATCTACCAATTCGCCAACTTTTGCGGGGTGACACCTGTACAAATGGCACTTGCCAATTATATGCAACAACACCCTGAGCATATTTCAGGGCTTTCGAGCTTTTATCAACAAAAACGTGACCTATTTAATTCAGGCATTGCGGACTCAAAATTCAGCTTCATTCCATCAAAAGGTACATTTTTCCAAAATGTCGATTACAGCAATATTCGCCCCGATTTAAACGATCTTGAAATGTGCAAATTCCTTGCTGAAGAACATAAAATCGTGGCAATTCCTGTATCAGTTTTCTATAAACAAGCACCTGAAAATTTACGTTTGATTCGCTTTTGTTTTGCGAAAAAAGAGGAGACCTTAGTTCAAGCCTGTAAAATTTTAAATCAGGTTTAACTTTAGAAACGGAATAAAAACCAGAATAAATTATCAAAATAAGATATTTATGAATAATTTATGGAGCCTGAATTACTCAAATACTTAGGCTTTTTTACGCATGTTGTTATATGATCAAGGAGATAAAGACAGACGAAATTGACAGTAGAATAAAAGATGCCAGCTCGCCCCGACATGCTTCACCAGCCCAAGTTTTGGAAGGTTTTTTTAATCTTTCTAGGTCCACTGATTTTAACCAATATTTTGCAAAATCTGTCGGGCACGATTAATACCATTTTTGTCGGGCAAATGCTCGGTGTTGATGCAATTGCCGCCATCGCTGTCTTTTTTCCTATTTTATTTTTACTACTTGCTTTTGTGATCGGTTTATCCACAGGTGCAACTGTTTTAGTGGGTCAGGCGTGGGGCGCCAAAAACACTGAAAAAGTCCGTACCATTGTCGGTACTCTGCTCTTTATGACCATCATTGGTGGAACGATCATTGCAATTTTGGGTGTGGTTTTTGCCAAACAAATTCTTATGCTGTTAGGCATTGATCAAAGCATCATGCATCTTGCCTTGCCCTATGTGCAATGGATGCTAATGAGTAGCCCATTTCTGTTTATTTATATTACCTATACCTCGATTCTCCGTGGCGTGGGTGACAGTACGACACCTTTACTCGCTTCGGGTTTAACCATTTTAATCGGTGTGATTATTACGCCATTGCTGATCGGTGGCTATTTCGGTTTTCCAAAACTCGGTATCATCGCCCCTGCGATCGCCAGTGGTTTAGGATTTCTTGGAACATTGATTTTTCTTTATATTTATTTAAATAAAAAAGATCATGTGCTTAAACCTGATTTTGCAATGATTCAACACCTACGTTTTCACCCTGAGTTAAGCAAAACCATTTTAAAACTAGGAATCCCGACAGGTATTCAGATGATCACCAATTCTGTCGCAGGATTGGTTGTGATTGGTTTGGTCAATAAACACGGCGCACATGCAACCGCAGCTTATGGCGCAGTCAACCAGGTATTGAATTATATTCAATTCCCTGCGCTATCTATTGCTATCGCGGGTTCTATTTTTGCAGCACAAGCCATTGGTGCTGGGAAATCCGAACTGTTATCTAAAGTTACCAAAACAGCATTAGTCAGCAATATTGTGATCACAGGTTCATTGGTAATTTTGGCTTATATCTGTTCAAAATATTTGATGGCCCTGTTTATTACCGACCCTTCTGTGATTGAACTGGGACAACAGCTTTTATTTATTGTGTTGTGGTCAATTTTATTCTTTGGTGCAAGTGCTATTTTTGCCTCAATCATGCGCGCGAGTGGTACAGTCACTGTTCCGATGATTTTCAATATCTTGGCAATCATCTTAATCGAAGTCCCATGTGCTTACTTATTTAGCCAATGGTTCGGTTTAAAAGGCATTTGGTATGCGCTTGCACTGACTTTCTTTAGTTTGTGTCTCATGCAAGGTTTGTATTATCAATTTGTATGGAAGAAAAAGACAATTAAGGCTTTGATCTAAATGTGGATTCACATACATTTAGATCAATAAATAGCATTATTCTTTTGAATAAAGATCAATGACATCAAGTTTAGAATGACTTAAAAGCTTGCTTTTATTGCTTTCCAAGATTTGTTGCGTATTTGATTCTTTTGGATCAATTATCATCACTTGAGCAGGAACAGATGCGTCATCGATATACCCTCTCTCCAAGAGAATCAGAATTTTTCCATTTTCAAGTAATTCAACTTTTGCAGGTTTACTTGGTAATTTGAGTGTTACTTTCTCGCTATCTTGTTGTCTTTGATCGACAAGATTGAGCAGATAAAGATCCAAATTTTCCGCTTTAAAAGCAGTGTTTAGGTCATCAAATCGGCTAAAGTTTGCCTGTTCAACATAATATAAATAATCATCTCCCAAATATCCCATCAATACTGGTTGAGTCTTAGACGCAAGATCCTGATAACGATGATAAACAGATGTATCTGAATCAGGATCTTTTTCTTTAAATGCATCTTCTTCAACCAGAATTAAATTGACCGCCTGAGCCACACGGATGTCATAAATTCCGATCTGTATTGTGGAGTCATGATAAAACTCGACCACAGAACGATAGGGATCGACTTGATATAGCACTTTTTCAGGAATGTCATAATTGAGTTCGTAAAAGCTAAAATCATCCGTATTCATATAAATATAAGGATGATCTGACCAATCGCCCAAAATACGAATCGCTTTCTGATCAGACTCAAAACTCATGCCGATTTCACGGCAAAAATGCTCTTGATAATTATCCGGCAATGCCACTGTTTTGATGTTGCCTGATTTTAATTGAATGCGTGAAATACTATTACCCACACCGTTGTATACATATAAATTTGACCCTTTCGCATCCAATAAAATTTTTCGTGGATAACGTCCAACTGCAAACTTTTGTACGACTTGTTGAGTTGCCAAATCGATTGCAAAAACTTGGTCATAATCTAAAGAAGTTACATAAGCGGTTTTTCCATCATGACTCAATACCAGATCTGTCGCACCTACGCCACGACACATATTGTGATCACAACCATCTTCCTCTCGTGGCAGTCGATGCTCATAAATCAATTCTTCTTTTAAAGACTTCAAATTGAAACGGTAGACCGCATTTTTCTCCGTTTCGGTATAGTACAGATCATCACCATAACGCTTAAAATCTGCCATCGAATTCATATTTTGAATCGGTGCAATTTGTGAGGGAACTGGCGCGACAAAAACATGCTGATCATAAAATTTTCTTACCTCTGTTTTACGTTCAGCACATTCATTTAAAAATTGTTGTTTTAGTTTTTCGACATAATAAGCAATTTCACTAAAGTCATCACCTCTCCAAAGATAAGAACAATAAGAAGTTGCTCCTTTTAATTGATCCATCTCTTGCTCTAATGCCGAAGATTTTTGCTGCGCTTCTTGTTCAGAAGGAATTACCGCCAATAATGCTTTTACTTTCTTTATATTTGCTTCAGTCTGAGCTGCTCGTTGGTATTGTTTTGCATAGCTTGGAGCATGTTCAGCATCATAATTATCTAGTTCATGATAAGTTGCGATGAAAGCATCATAGGCTTTTATGTTGGCAGTTAAATAATGCCCAACCGCCAATGCCTGTTGATTTAAATAATTAATATTTTCTTGATGTTGCTTTCTTACCCGCTTCGACACAATTGAACCAAATTCATCCAATTTTTCTTGGTACTGATCAATGTGTTTGGTTAACTGCAACAATTTTTCCTGTTGTTTCTCTTGCACTTCTTTCATATCGTTTAATGCATAACGATAATTACTTCCCTGCTCATCATTAAACAATGGATATGGCTGATCAATCTGAATGTTATTTAAAATCACCTGATTGAATTCAACATAAGGGCTAAGTGCCTTTTGAATCTGTGCAAATTCAAGATTAATTTGAGTTAAATCTGAATACAACATCGCATCCAGTTTAGATAAACTTGGATCAATTTTACGTGCTTGCGTGTTCGACAATGTCGTTTTGTATAAATTTAGATATTGTGCTGATCGAGTAAAATATTTAGTCCAAAATTGTCTATTTTTATAGTCTTCTACAAATTGTGAATACAGTGAATCATCCGCATCTATTTTAAAATATTGAGGATATAAGCGTTCTACATCAGCTCTGAATGATTGACTAGATTCCTCAGCGTCTGGTTCTGAATGTACATGCTCGCCCATACTTGCATCAGCATAAGCGGATGCCGATGTATCTTCTGATTCCGCATAACAAGGCTGACCAATAGATAAAATAATGCCTAAACTGAGAGCTAAATATGTTTTTTTCATGTCTTACTCGATTTAAATTATCTTTCTAATAAAAATAAATACTTAATTTTTCGAGCACATCCTAACAAACTATTTTATGAATCCCAAATTTTAACCACAGATCAAAAAACTTACGTTTTGCTCTTATTTAAAAAATAAAGTGAATTTTAGGCAAAAAAATCGCCAATATATGGCGATTTTTTCAAAATCTAATTATTTCGGTTCAAAACGCTTGGTTAATTTAGTTAAACCAGTCGCCAGTTTTTGATAACCTGTTGGTAATAAACGCTGCGCCAAATCAACAATAACCGCATCACCACCAATCAATAAACGACGCTTATCTGCAATCACGGCATCCAAGATTTCTTGAGCCGCTTCAACTGCTGGCTTACGCAATAACTTATTAAATGCTTTTGCAGATTTATCAGGATTCATGCCCAATGATTTTAAACTGTCATTCATACGAGCATCATTGGCGATGTTAGTACGAATACCACCTGGATGGACACAAAGCGCACTCACACCGCACTTCTCAATATCAAGCTCTTGACGTAATGATTCCGTAAAACCACGTACCGCAAACTTCGTTGCATTATAACCAGACTGCGTTGGTTGCGCGGTTAAGCCAAAAATACTTGAGGTATTAATGATATGACCATCACCTGTTTTCTTAATATAAGGTAAGAATTCTTTAGTACCGTAAACCACGCCCCAGAAGTTGATCCCAACGATCCACTCAAGTTCTTCATAGCTTTCACCTTCAACGGTAGCGCCGAGTGCAACACCAGCATTGTTGAAGATCATATTAACAGAACCATGATTTTGAACAGTTTCTTCTGCCCAAGCTTTCATTTCTTCTTGTTTTGCAACGTTTACTTTTTTCGTTGTTACACGAACATTATAAGGCTTTACCAACTCAACAGTTTCAGCCAAGCCCTTTTCATTCACATCACTAATCGATAAATGGCAACCTGCTTTTGCAAGTAAAACAGCAAGTTGTTGTCCCATACCAGAGCCAGCACCAGTAATTGCAGCGACTTTGTTTTTAAAATTTTTCATTGTCTATCCTTTTTTAAATTCCGCACACAAAAATACAAATATGTGCAGCTCTCATGCACAATATAATTTTGACAATTCATATTGTCAATATTATATTATCAATTATCCGATGTTTTTTTATACAAAAATAACAGAATAGGTTTCAATGGCTTTTATTGCTAAAATAGCCGCTTCTTTGTGACAATCGATCATGACACGAGTATTTTTTTAAGATGACTGAGCAAACTTTAACTGAAAAGAAAACCATAAAAACAACAAAAGAACGTCAATTTAAAGGCATGTCTCTGTCTGAGCGTAAACTTGCACGTCGAGAAAAATTAATCGAAGCGGGGATTGAAGCCTATGGAAATCATGGTTTTTTTTCTGTGACGGTCAAAGACATTTGTAATGAAGCAAAACTGACTGAACGTTATTTCTATGAGTCATTCAAGAAAAGCGAAGATCTTTTTCAAACCATTTTTTTACAGCTCATTGAACAATTACAACAGACTGTCATGACAGGTGTTATGCAAGCTGCACCTGATCCAAAAAATATGATTCGAAGTGGTCTCACTGCAATTTTTACCATGTTAAAAGATGATCCACGCGTTGCTCGTATTATTTATGTGGATGCCATGTTGGTTCAAGAATTACACAATCATGCCACCATCCATGAAACCATGGGACGTTTCGATCGTTTAATCCATTCCTTTGTCACGCTGATGTTGCCTCATATTGAGCGCAGTGAACAAGAAATCTCCCTTGTTGCGACTGGACTGAATGGTTATGTTACTCAAATCGCCATTCGTTGGGTAATGGGTGGCTTTAAACAATCCCTCGATGAAATTGTTTCAGCCTGTGAAACCGTATTTGTCTCATTAATAGATTCATTTTCCACAAAATAGTTTTTACTTTTAATCATTTGAGTTAAATTAGATTTGTCATAAAACTGTCAAATTTTAATTATTTTCAAATCATTAAAGACACTTTTACTGAAAAATAAAAGTGACTTATTGTTCAAATGTCATAGTTCATTCATCAGAATGGCATTTTTTTGTCACATTTTTTTGCAAAAAAGCACCAACATCTCCTTTTTGCAATGATACTGTCATAATTAATCTTTGTAATAAGCCTGTCATAAATAAAAAACGGTACACCGTTCATACATAGGATATTGCGTTGTGAAAGATGACTATATATTAATCGTCGATGACGAACTTCCGATTCGAGAAATGATTCACACTTCATTGGATATGGCTGGTTTCCAATGTTTACAAGCTGAAGATGCGAAACAAGCCCACCAAATGATCGTTGACCAACGACCAGCTTTGATTCTACTCGACTGGATGATGCCTGGTGGTGTCAGTGGTGTAGACTTATGTCGTCGCTTAAAGCGTGATGAAAATTTGTCTGAAATTCCTGTCATCATGTTGACTGCCCGTGGTGAAGAAGACCATAAAGTTCAAGGTCTAGATGCGGGTGCAGATGACTATATGACCAAACCATTCTCAACACGTGAATTGGTTTCTCGTATTAAAGCAGTATTACGTCGTGCCAATGCACTCAGTGGCGAAAAAACCATTGATGCCAATGGCTTAGTCCTAGATCCTGTTAGTCAACGTGTTAGTTTTGGCAACAGCATTTTAGATATGGGACCAACGGAATATCGCTTATTGGCATTCTTCATGACCCATCCAGAACGTGCTTATACGCGTGCTCAATTACTGGATCAAGTTTGGGGTGGCAATGTCTATATCGAAGACCGTACCATTGATGTACACATCCGTCGTTTGCGTAAAGTGCTTGAACCTTATGGTGCTGACCGCTATGTACAAACTGTCCGCGGAACAGGCTATCGCTTCTCTACACGTGCAGATGTTGCTTTAGGCTAAATATTTTCAAAGCAATGATTCTCTAGGTAAAAAATTTTCTATGTATGAACCCTACCCCGTCCCAGACCTTGCACGTGAACATAAAAAATTCCGCTATAGCAGTCTGTGGGAGTTTGCTAAACAAGATTTACGTCTACTGGCTTTCTTAATCGTTATCGGTGGATTTATTGGTTTAGGGATCGGGTACTTTTGGATTTGCATTTCCATCGCCTTTGCTGTTTTTTTTATGTTTCAGTTGCGCTCTTTATACCTTGTGAACGAGTGGATTTCTAATCGACCTTACGATTCACCACCCAACTTAGAGGGGATTTGGGGCGCACTGCTTTTCAATGTTTATCGTGCTCAACGCCAAGAACGTGTTGTTCAAGCCGAAATGGTTGGGCTCATTGATCGCGCACAATCTTCACTGGTTGCCTTAGCTGAAGCCGTTATTCTTACGGATGAATTACACCAAATTGAATGGTGGAATCCTGCGGCAGAAAGACTACTCGGAATCCAGCCTTTGGATCGTGGACGCAATATTCTCACGATTATTCGTCAACCCAGTTTTATTGAATATTTTAATAATATTGACCAATCACCTGATGGAATCAAAATCAAATCATCAGTTTATGAAGAGCACTATGTTCAAATTAAATTGACCAGATTTGGTAGTGAGAGTCGTTTACTCGTCGCTTATGACGTTACACGTGTACATAACTTAGAACAAATGCGTAAAGATTTCGTCGATAATATTTCACATGAATTGCGTACACCGCTGACTGTACTCAGCGGTTATATCGAAACATTTACCGATCAAGAAGATTTAAATCCGCGTTGGAAACGTGCCTTTGAGCAGATGCAATCGCAAACCCGTCGTATGAATGCTTTGGTGAATGATTTATTGCTATTGTCACGTTTGGAAGGCAATAAGCAAATTGCGAAGAATCAAATCATTGATATGCCAAATTTAATGAATCAATTATTTGATGATGCACAAGCCTACAATGTCGATTATGGACATACTTTAAACCTCGACATTGACAGTCATTGTGACTTGATTGGTTCCGATGCTGAACTGGCGAGTGCATTTAGTAACTTAATTACCAATGCCATTAAATACACCCCGAAAGGCGGTACAGTAACCATCGGATGGCATGATGATGCTGAGCATGGTTATTTCACTGTTGAAGATACGGGCATCGGCATTGATCCGAAACATATCCCTCGTTTAACCGAGCGTTTTTACCGTGTGGATAGTGCGCGTAGCCGTCAAACGGGTGGAACAGGCTTAGGATTGGCGATTGTAAAACACGTACTTATGCAACACGGTGCTTACTTAGAAATTGACTCCAAAGAAAATCAAGGTTCAATATTTAGAGTGGTTTTCCCGAAAGAACGTCTTGATTTTGCAGGATAATTTAATCAAAAATCACGTAATTTATAGAAAATTCGCACAACACTTTTTAAATCACGCCAATTTAAAATAAAACACCTTCTAAATTAGAAGGTGTTTTTTAATCAGCGTAGTAAAGCAAATAGTTATGCTTAAATGATGATACTTAAACAAATAACAATTAAAGCGTATGACCTAAAGCTTCACCCATCACCACTTCCGAATTTGCCTTAAATTGTGCATCCCAATTCATTTTATCTTGTTCAAATAAAACAATCGCCGTAGAACCTAAATAGAAACGACCGAGTTCAGCACCTTTTTCTAACTTTAATTCGTGATGATTGAGTTCAACACGACCTGTAGGTTTGACCTTACCAGTCGCGACTGTTTCAATGCCCGCAACAATCATCGCGCCGACCAAAACCACTGCCATACGACCCAATTCAGTGTCAAATAAACAGACCATACGCTCATTACGTGCAAACAAACCTGGGATATTTTCAGCAGTGGTTTGATTCACTGAGAACAACTCACCCGGAATATACAAAGTTTCTGTCAAAGTCCCTGCAAAAGGTACATGCACACGATGGTAATCACGTGGTGATAAATAGACTGTCGCAAACTCACCATTGATAAATGGTGCAGCCAATTGTGGATCACCAATTAACTTATCAACTGAAAAGCTTTGACCCTTGGCTTGAAACACATCACCGTTTTCAATTTTACCGAGTTGCGAAATTGCGCCATCTGCTGGCGATACGATACTGGTTGGATCAGCATCAATTTCACGAGTCCCATCTTTTAAAGCTCGGGTAAAAAATTCATTAAATGATTTATATTTTAAAGCATCGGTTTGTTCTGCAATCGAAAGATCAATACCGTATTGCG
Organism: Acinetobacter sp. WCHAc060033; assembly: GCF_004209125.1. Lineage (NCBI taxonomy): Bacteria > Pseudomonadati > Pseudomonadota > Gammaproteobacteria > Moraxellales > Moraxellaceae > Acinetobacter > Acinetobacter sp. WCHAc060033. The sequence goes on from NZ_SGSW01000021.1 coordinate 14,082, forward strand.
CTTTAAATGCTTGAATTACGACATTTTTAATGATTGGATTTTCACTGGCTGCAACTTTACCGACAACACGGCTCAATTGCTGTTGTGGAACGACTTTTTGCGCTTGAATAAAAATTTGTTTTTTTAACTTAGATGTAAGACTCACGCAGGTGATTCTCCAGTAATAATTGGACTGTCAAGGCGATTGCCCCATTCGCTCCACGCGCCATCGTAGGCTTGAATTTTCCAATTCAATAAACGACCTAGAATATAAGCTAAACCTGAACGATGATGTGATTGACAATATACCACCACAGGTTGATCAAATCGAAAGCCCAATTGTTCTAAACGTTGTTGCGTGCGTTCTAATGGATGCAATTTTAAATGATTTTGACGATTAATTGCAGTACTCCACTCAAAATGTCGTGCACTTGGAATGTGACCGCCGCGTCTAGCTGCCAAGCGTTGCCCTGTATATTCTTCTGAAGTCCGACAATCCCAAACTTGAATCGCCTGTTGCTCAACTTTTTCGAGTAATTGATTATATTCAATACGATACTGATCAATATCGGTTAAATTTACCTGTACCAATGGGGTCACTTTCTCAAAAGTTTCTATGTCTGATGAGGTTGGATAAGCTTCCGCCAACCATGCGTGAATGCCACCATTTAGTAGACTGGTATTATAAAAACCTAAACTATGCAGGTTCCAAATGAGACGCCCAGCCCAAGCACCACCTTCATCATCATAGACCACCACATGATGATCTGGGGTGATATTTAGATATTCAACTAAAGCCTTTAAGCCCTCTTCATCAGGCAACAAACCCGAAGCTTGTTCTTCTTGTCGAACCAATAACTGCGGTTTTACATGTAATGCATGCGGAATATGTAACTGTTCATAAACTGAAGTTCGACTTAAATCGACAATACGGATTTTGTCGTGCCCTAAAAATGGCACAAGTTGTTCTGCTTCAATGAGTAATCCGAAGTTAAAGCTTGTAGTTGTCATACAATTTTTCTATTTTAAGACCTTGGACAGTCATGATCTTAGCACAGTGTATTTCAGCAATATGCTGATTTTTCGCATTCTTTTAGCAAAAAATCAGCTATCAATTTTCCATTATTCAACAACTTCTGGTATTTCAAACACCTGACGTAGATATGCCAAGAAAGTGTCATTATCGGTCATGGTTTTACCAGGACTATCTGAAATTTTAGCCACAGACTGTCCATTACATTCTACCAATTTCAACACAATATTAAGCGGTTTTTGCCCCATATCATTGGTGAGATTTGTTCCAATACCAAAACTGACTTGAAAACGATCTTTGAAATATTGATATAACGCCCAAGCTCGTTCGATATCCAAACCATCACTAAAGGTCAACATTTTAGTTTTTGTATCAATTTTAAGCTTACGATAGTGCTGATAAGCTTTATCGCCCCATTCAAATGGATCACCACTGTCATGACGTAAGCCATCAAATAACTTGGCAAAATATAAGTCAAAATCACGTAAAAATGCATCCATACCGACCACGTCAGTCAGTGCAATTCCTAAATCACCACGATATTCCTGTACCCAAGTTTCAAGTGCCGATTTTTGGAAATCTCGTAAACGAACATCTAGCGCTTGAAAGGCTTGAAGAAATTCGTGTGCCATGGTTCCGATTGGGAAAATATTTAACTCTTTGGCGATCAATACATTACTGGTACCGCGAAATACGTTAGGCACAGCTTTATGGAAAGTCTCAATCACATGACGTTGCCAATCTAAGCTATAACGACGACGCGTCCCAAAATCAGAAACCAAAAGTGGTGGATCATTCGGATTTTGTTCTTTTTCATATTGCTTGAGCAAAGCCACTTTTGCCTGCAGTCGGCGTTCACCTTCTGCCAAAACTTCATCGGAACGAATGCGTTGGAAATAGAGTTCATTCACAATAGCGAGAACGAAAATTTCAAACATCATCGCTTGAACCATCGGGCCTTCAACCCAAATATCCAAACGACCTTCGCTGTCGATCCCAGCTTTAATAAAGCGGCGTTTTAGTTGGAATAATTCTAAATAATCAACAAAATCACTTTTGATAAAGCGTAAACTGCGCAAATAGACCAATTCATCTTCTTTGAATTTTAAGGTACAGAGCAAGTCTAATTGTTCGTTCAAATCATCCAAAATATCCGTCAATGGATATACCGTGTCATCTAAATTTCGACAACGAAAGTGATACACACTATGCGTTTGAGGGAATTTGTGTAAAACCACTTGTAGCATGGTGAATTTATATAAGTCCGTGTCCAACAAAGACTGAATTATTGGTTGCATAGCAAACTCTTTAGATAATCTTGTTCCACTATAAAAAGTAAATCCTTTCTTGCAAATCTAAAATTACGATTTTCAGAAATATTTCACACATTGTTCCATATTTCTATCAATAACGTTTAATTTTCTACTGTTCAAGATAAATAACAGAAAAGAGATTGTTACTAAAACAAAAACATTAACATACTATTATCATATAATATTATTCAATATTTTTTTATTCACCGTGATTGTAATCACATTAGTTTTTAATTATGATTCATCTTAACAAAAATTGTACTTTAATGTTCATAAAAACAATTTACTACCTCGCCTAAAAGGAAACTCAAATGGCAAAATTTAGTTTAAATGCGTTAGTTGATATTGATGGGTTTATTGCTGCTGCATTAGTTGACAGTTCAAGTGGTTTAGCACTTGCAACTGCAGGTTCTGGACTTGATTTGGAGCTTGCTGCTGCTGGTAATACCGAAGTGATTCGGGCAAAACGCAAAGTTGCTAATGCATTAAATCTACAAGATAAAATCGAAGATGTTTTAATCACTTTGGGCAAGCAATATCACATCTTGCGCCCACTCGATAACAACGATGAATTATTTTTATATTTGGTTTTAGATCGTCAAAAATCAAATCTTGCAATGGCACGCCATGAATTAAAAGCGTTTGAAAAAGGTTTGGATTTCTCTTAATTCATTTATTTGCTTACATAAAATAGCCCTATTCATTAGGGCTATTTTATTTTCACAATCACATGATTTTTTAAACCTAATTTATGTTCATTTGACATTATTTATCTTGTATTGTCATTCTGAATATTTTGTACTTTCGTTGCATACTCAATCCCATGAGTATTGAGATAATCACGAATTAATTGACGCACAACCTGTGACGGTGTCAAATCCTGACGATGACATAATTCTTCAAATGCTTGCTTTTTAATAGGATCGATTAAAATCGTCAACCTTGCTGTTTTATTTTCCATGTCTTAATCCAATTTTAATTACCATCAAATGATAATATGATTATCATCTTATTTTTTCAAGCAATACCCTTGACCGCAAAGTATCTGAACAAAATTAAAACATTACTAGCGTAGCTGAAACTGATTTAAATAACCATATTTTTATTATGGTTTTATTTGTAAATTATCTAATATTCTTAAAAATCCTTTTTAATATTTTAAACCTCTAATTTTTATAAAATTAATCGCCAAGTATCTAAACTATTCAAACTCAGCTATTTATATACCACTCAATTTTAATTTTATAGAAAATACAAAATGAATGGGATTTGTTAAACTTTAAAAATATATCAACTTTTAACTGTATTTACGAAATGCGCGCATTATTACAAAGAGTTCTTGAAGCCAAAGTGGTTGTCGATGGTGAAACAACGGGTGAAATTCAAAAGGGAATTTTAGTTTTTTTAGGATTGGGCAAAGAAGACAATCTTGAAAAGGGCAAAAAGCTAATTGATAAAATCTTAAAATATCGTTTTTTTGATGATGACCAAGGCAAAATGGGCTGGAATGTCAGCCAAGCCAATGGTGGCTTATTATTGGTTTCTCAATTTACCCTAATGGCACAAACACAGAAAGGCTTACGTCCAGATTTTGGTCCAGCAATGCCTCCTGCTGAAGCGAAAGCATTGTATGAACAACTAGTTGAGTATGCGCAATCACAATTTGAACATGTACAAACTGGTATTTTTGCCGCAGATATGAAAGTGCACTTGGTCAATGATGGGCCTGTGACCTTTAATTTAGAAGTGGAATAAGCTCATTACTTTATAAAGAGCCGTAAACAAAAAAAGCCCTTATGAGATAGTACTGATCAATAAGAAAAATAATTGGATAAATTCTTAAAATCTCCCTTAACCCCTCTTTGAAAAAGAGGGGGACTTGTTGTTACTAAAATAATTTTTAGTATTGAAAAGCTCCCTCCTTTGGAAAAGGAGGGTTGGGGTGGATTCAAGAATTCTTAATTGACTAGCATTACGTATGAAAGGCTTTTTTTAGAACTAAACTCTAAATCAAATTATTAAAACGATTTACCCGTTTTTTCTTTTAAGAACTGACGCGCCAATTTAATTTTATCTTTGACTGGCTTTGGCACTTTAGGTGGAATCAATTTCGCCACTTGGTTAAACCATACCAATAAACTGAAATCACCTTCCATCTTGATCGTGCCATTCTGCATACCCGTCATAAATGCAGTTGGATCACCTTTAACCAAAGTTTTTACACCTTGCTCACTATCAGCAAATTGCAAAACAAAATCCGCTTTTTCTTCAGCACCAGAAACTGTTTCAATTTGACCATTGTTGACAATAATCTGGCGAGCTACACCCAAGTCTGTACCAATTTGAATACGGAACTGACGGTCATGGGTTAATTCAATAAATTTTGGACTAGTACGTGCCAATTGCTTCATACGAAGAGATAAACCCAATACAAGTAAATCCAGTGGATCTGTACTTGCATCAACGATTGGTAACTTCACAACTGGAATTGCAGAGAGTTTCATGACATTAAAGCCTGTTGTATTTTAAATTAGATTTGAATTTGTTCATCCTAGCATAACTTGTCATTTATTCGACATGGCTTTTGGAACAAAGTATAAGCTGAAAAAAAGGTATACCATTTTGATATACCTTTAAATGTCTAAATTGAATTTTTTCGTGTAATTAAAGTCATTGTGATTGTTTATAGATTCTCAGAAAACTTTCAACACAACTCATTCATCATCATACACTGGAGTATGTTCGATATATTGGCGATTTGCCAATGCTTTTTGCGCGCGATTATCTTCACGTAACAACAACACAATCAAAGCAGACATCGCTAACATGATCGCTGTTAAATAACTATATGCCATCGAAATGTCGAAAACATTTTGTACACTATAACGAATCGCTTCGAGCGTCGCCCAAAACAGCATTCCAGCAAACATAAAACCTAACCAATGACGGTAAGGGGAAAAGAAAACAGTAGCCAACGCTGCAGCAATCAGACCGAATCCAATAAGAGTTGCAAATGTCGCTGATACCATAAGAACCTCCGTCACAATAATGTCTTTCAAATACCGTCTAAATGGTGTTTCACAACACAACAAGCTTTATAATTTTTCTTTAATCATCTTAGAAAGCTTATGCTTTGCATTATGTCGTGTTTTTAACAGAAGAAAAGCGCTGTTTTCACTCCAAACGACATACTTTGTCGCAACATTCATTTGTCATTACATTTTTTAAGAATCCTGTTTTTCGTAGAATCTAATCACCATCAATCTTGGCGTGTCATTACAAAAAAATACACACAGTTTTTAAACATAAAAAAACTTTTTTAAGTTCGAAATGAATATTTTTACTGGTCTGTTTAAAAGTGATACAACCACCATGATGTGTTTAATTTACATACAAAAATAGCGGCTTATTCGCCGCTATTTTGTCATCGTTTTGCAATATATCGTTTACAGATTATGCACGACTTAAATCTTTATCATGCACACCGAGCAGATACAAAACACCATCTAAACCGACGCTCGAAATCGCTTGATTGGCATTTTGACGAACCAAAGGTTTAGCACGGAAAGCAACGCCTAAACCTGCGATTGAAAGCATAGGTAAATCGTTTGCACCATCCCCTACCGCAATCGCTTGTTCAGGTGAGATACCCATTTTTTCAGCCAATTGAGTCAATAGGAACGCTTTACGCGCACCATCCACAATATGACCTTGAACTTCACCCGTCACCACACCATTTTCAACATCGAGAATATTGGCATGCACTTCATCAATGCCCAATTTCTCTTGCAGATACTCAGCGAAGTATTGGAAGCCACCAGATAAAATCGCAGTTTTATAACCCAAAGATTTCAGTGTTGAAATTAAACGTTCAGCACCTTCAGTAATGGTTAAGCGTTCTGCAATTTTCGGTAATACCGCAGCATCTAAGCCTTTTAACAATGCAACACGGGCACGGAAGCTTTGTTGGAAATCCAACTCACCTTGCATGGCACGTTCAGTAATTTCAGCAACTTGATCACCAACGCCAGCTTCTTTAGCGAGCTCGTCAATCACTTCTTGCTCAATCAATGTGGAATCCATATCAAAGCAAACAAGGCGACGGTTACGACGGTACGCATTGTCTTCTTGTACAGCAACATCGATGCTAGATTCGGCAGAAAGACGTAAACACGCTGCTCGCATGGCTTGTGCATCGAGCATTTGCCCTTTTAAGCCAAACTGAACACAAGAACGCTTTGGTCCTTCATTTTGCCCATCACGTTCTGGACGACCAGATAACCGAGTAACAGTTTCGATATTGAAACCTTGGCTCGATACAATATTGGTCACTGCTTGTAAATGCGCAGCGGTTAATTCGGGTGCTAAAGCCGTCACGATATAACGGGTTTGCCCACCTTCACTCACCCACTGGTCATATTCTGCCCCGGAAATCGGTTTAAAACGAACTGTTAAACCAATATCATGTGCTAAAATAAGGATGTCTTTCATTGCTAAAGCTGTTGCAGTTTGATCGTTTGACGAAACTACAATACCTAAAGTCAATTGATTATGGATAACCGCCTGCCCTACATCTAATATTTGCAAAGAATGTACGGACAACACTTGCATTAATCGAGTAAACTGATTGGGTTGGTCAGGTCCTAAAAATGAAATAAGAATGATTTCTCGCATGAATTGACTCGGGTCTGAGCTACAACAATTGTTAGAATCATAATCGAAATCGAAAATTTTTGCTTTGGAAGTTTACGTTGAATGCGCCAAGACAAGGGCTATTTGCTAGCCTACTCATTGTAAGTTTTGCATTTCATACCTTTTTATTGGTAGTTGCAACAACACATCAGTTAAATGAAAACCGTGCCAGTCAAGGTCAGCTCATGACCAGTCAGCTGGTGACAGACAGCTTATCTGAACTTGAACCTGCCAATACAGTTTCATTGGCATTGCTTGCAAATCGCTATGCGACCAATCCAAGTGTGGCATCGATTCGTATTCTTGATTCAAAAAAACAGGTACTTGCAACCAGTGGCATGGCAAAAACCCGCCAAGGTGAGATTTTTGTCCGTGATGCATTACAGAATGAAAAGAATGTCGGTACAGTTGAAATTACTCTGATTAAGCCAAGTATTGGTGAAATTCTGCGTACTCAATGGCTCGCTATTTTGGTGTCATTCCTGATTCATGCTTTCTTATGGTTAGCTTATCGTGCCATTGCTCGTCCGACACGGAGTGAGTTTTTAGCACGTATGAATCATGAAGCGCGTTTAAAGCATGAAATTCAACAACTCACTGAAGCATTGGAAGCTGAAAAAGCCAATCACACCATTGCGATGGCGCAAGCTCAGCAACAGGCTCAAGTGAAAGCAAAACCTGAACCTAAAGTTTTGGTCACTACACCAACAGAAAACGATCGTGAAGTGATTGCACTGAACATTCAGTATTACGATCCAAAACAATTGATGAATACAGTCAATCAATCTGTTTCATTGCCTTATTTTAATTTATGTCAAATTTTCTTAAATAAAAGCATTGAATTATGTGCGCAACATTTCAAATTAAATTCTAAAGATTTCACTGTGCACCAAGAATTTAATCAAAATGGTGCTTTGGTTAGCATCGACGCTGAAAAAACCAATGCAGCTCAATCCATTTTAATGATTGGCTCGGTCTTTCAACTTTTATCTGAAGTGCTGTATAAACGTTATCGTGAAGATAAGCGTTTTGTTCTTCAAACCCGTTGTGCCGTGACCAATTCGGTTGAAGCGATGCAATTGGATGCTTTAGAAGCTGCAGATCGTTTGGTGAATCATCTGATTGCCAAAGAAATGGCATTGTATTTAAGCAACGATCAGCTCAAGCATATCGATGAATGTTATCAATTGGTTGCATTACCAAATCCAACCAATGTACTGACACGTCATTCATTTATGATCAATGGGATGAACAATGATTGCGCTGAACTTGCACAGTCTATTCGTACCGAAATTTTAAAAGGTAAAAAGAATTCAACAGCGTCTGAATCTACCTCATAAAATAAATCGATCATGCAAAAGCCCTCAACATTTTAATTGCTTGGGGGCTTTTTTATTGTGAGAAATATCTATTACGAGAAATTTCTCATAAGTTAATCTTAAATTTATCGCTATGAATGTTGAAACTTTATACAAAATTAACTCAAATCAATTTTTCTTCTCTTTTCATACCCCTACAAGCTTGTGTATAACTATGTAGCGCAAAGGAAGATGATTAACATAGGCAAAATACGTAAAAACACGTAAACTATGTGCCGAATCAATTAAACGAAAATGTCATACGACAGAACAAAAAGGTGAAGGTTGATGCCGCTCAATACCGTTGAAGAGCTTGTAGCAGACATCCGTGCAGGGAAAATGGTTATCCTGATGGATGATGAAGATCGTGAAAATGAAGGCGATTTAGTCATTGCTGCAACACACGTACGTCCTGAAGACATCAACTTTATGATCACCCATGCTCGTGGTCTAGTTTGTTTAACTTTAAGCCGTGAACGCTGTAAACAACTCGATTTACCCTTAATGGTAGATAGCAATGGTGCACAACACGGTACAAATTTCACGCTTTCAATTGAAGCTGCGAACGGTATTTCTACGGGTATTTCACCGGCAGAACGTGCTCATACCATTCAAACAGCAGTCGCTGCGCATGCAAAACCTGCTGACATCGTGCAACCCGGTCATATTTTCCCATTGATGGCTCAACCTGGTGGTGTATTACATCGCGCAGGTCATACTGAAGCTGGCTGTGACCTATCACGTTTGGCTGGTTTAGAACCTGCTTCTGTCATTTGCGAAATTATCAATGAAGATGGTTCGATGGCACGTCGTCCAGACCTTGAAGTATTTGCAGAAAAGCATGGTTTAAAAATTGGTACGATTGCAGATTTGATTCATTATCGTATGACCAATGAGCAAACTGTTGAACGCATTGATCAACAAAGCATCGACACAGAATACGGTACTTTTGAACTATACCGTTATCGCGAAATTGGTAATCCAGATATTCATTTGGCTTTAGTTAAAGGTGAGCCTAAAGAAGGCGTAACCACTGTTCGTGTACATGGTTTTAATCCTGCACGTGACTTGCTCAAATTGAATAAGCAAGATGGTGAAGCCGCATGGAACTTGGACAAAGCACTTAAGACGGTTGCTGAAAGTGATCGTGGTGTTTTAGTCTGGATTGGTCAACGTCATCTGACTGACCTCGGTCCTGCACTTGAAAACCTAGGCAAGCCAAAACCAACCAAATCAAATGCTGCACTTTCACAACAGTATCAAACCATTGGTGTGGGTGCACAAATTTTACGTGATCTGGGTGTAGAGAAAATGAAGCTTCTCAGCTCACCATTACGTTTTAATGCATTATCAGGCTTTAATTTAGAAGTGGTGGAATACATCACTGCTGACAACAAAACAGCGCAATAATTTTTTTGATCGTCGCTACTTCTTGTTATAAAAAAGTAGCGACGAATAAATAACTTCACTATTAAATACATCGAGGTTGCTATGGCGATTCGCCGAATTGAAGGTTTATTACATCTCGCAAGCGAAGACCGTTACGCGATTTTAGTTGGTCGTTTTAACAGCTTTGTTGTTGAACATTTATTAGAAGGTGCAATTGATACATTGCATCGCCATGGTGTAAGCGACGATAATATCACTGTCGTTCATGCACCAGGTGCATGGGAACTACCTGTAGTTGCTAAAAAATTAGCTGCTTCTGGTAAATTCGATGCAGTCATCGCACTTGGCGCAGTGATTCGTGGTAGTACACCACATTTCGACTTCGTTGCAGGTGAATGTGCTAAAGGTTTAGGTGTAGTTGGTTTAGACACTGGCTTACCTGTAATCAATGGCGTATTGACGACTGACAGTATTGAACAGGCGATTGAACGCTCTGGTACAAAAGCAGGTAATAAAGGTGGCGAAGCTGCCCTTACTGCAATTGAAATGGTTAACCTGTTAAAGGCAATTTAAAGCATGTCGCAAACACTCCAAGCTACTTATGCAGCAAAACGTAAAGCTCGTCGTTTTGCTGTACAAGGGATTTATGAATGGCAAATGAGCCACAACCCAGTGCATGAAATCGAAGCACGTACACGTACTGACAATGCGATGCATAAAGTGGATCTCGGCTATTATCATGAGTTGCTCACTGCTGTGATTGCAAATCATGAAGCATTGGATGCTTTACTGATTCCAGTTCTAGATCGTGAGATCGAAGCATTGGATGGTGTCGAACTTGCTACATTACGTTTAGGCGCGTATGAATTGAAAGATCATCTTGAAATTCCATACCGTGTCGTACTTGATGAAGCCATTGAACTGGCAAAACACTTCGGTGGTGCAGACAGTCACAAATACATCAATGGTGTATTAGACCGTTTGGCAACTAGCCTCCGTGATGCAGAAAAGCAACAAGCGAAATAAGTTGTTTTTACATGGCTGAGTTTTCAATTATTGAAACCTATTTCAATCGTCGAAATAATACTGACGTAGATTTGGGGGTCGGCGATGACTCAGCCCTGCTCACCCCTCCGCGAAATCATCAGCTGGTGATTTGTGCAGATACTTTGGTCGCTGGACGACATTTTCCTTTAGATACATCCCCACATGCGATTGGTTGGAAATCTGTTGCTGTCAATTTATCTGACATTGCTGCAATGGGCGCCAAGCCACACAGTATTCTTCTGGCATTGAGCCTACCCCAAATTGATCATGACTGGCTGAAAGATTTTAGTCAGGGTTTATATGATTGTTGCGATCAATTTGGGGTACGTTTAATTGGTGGTGATACCACGCAAAGTCCACATTTGACCCTCAGTGTGACAGCACTCGGTTGGATTGAAACAGGCAAAGCTGTGACACGTTCAGGGGCGCAAGTCGATGATCTGATCGTGGTCAGTGGTTCAGTTGGCGATGCAGCTTTTGCTTTGCAACATTTAGGTCATCCATTACAACAACGCTTAGACTACCCAACTCCACGCTGTGAATTAGGCAACATGCTTAAGGGTTTAGCCTCAAGTATGATTGACGTTTCAGATGGTTTAGCTCAAGATTTAGGCCATATATTAAATGCATCTGATGTCGGTGCAAAAATTCAGCTAGATCAACTCCCTATTAATAATGCTTTAAGGGATTTAGATAACAATCAGCGATGGAAATATGCCTTAGCGGGTGGTGATGATTATGAGTTATGCTTTACAATAACAATGCAAAACTACCAAAAACTTTTGCAATTACAGCCAAATGTAAAAACTACAATCATCGGTGAAATTACTCAACAACGCGGATTAGTCTTTGAAAAAGATGGCTTAGATCATCCTCTTCATTTAAATGGATATCAACATTTTGCATAAACCTCCAATCGTCTTTAAAAATATGACTTGGGCTGAACGTTGCATCGTCTTTTGTGGTGTAGGTTTTGGTTCTGGTTTAGCACCTAAAGCGCCAGGTACGTTTGGTTCAGCATTCGCCTTATTATTCGTTCCCATTTGGCTTGCAATTGGTTTTTATGGCTCCATTTTAGCGATATTGATCATGTCACTGGTCGGAATTTGGATTTGTGGCAAAACAGCTGACATCATCCATGTACATGATGATGGGCGTATTGTTTGGGATGAATTTGCTGGGCAATCTATTACCTTTCTGCCACTGATCTATATCGGTCAAATGAATTGGATTTGGGTATTGGTCGGTTTTGCATTGTTCCGTTTATTTGATGTTTGGAAACCTTGGCCAATCCGTGTCATTGATCAAAAAGTCGATGGTGGCTTTGGCATTATGTTTGATGACATCATTGCTGGTTTCTGGGCAGCAATTTGTATTGTAATTTATTTATATTTTAAAATGGCTTAAGCCAAATCAGTTAGGTGTGATATGTCAACAACTGTGATCATTCTTGCTGCAGGTAAAGGAACACGTATGCGTTCTAGTTTGCCCAAGGTACTTCAACCTTTAGCAGGTCGTCCTTTACTTGGTCATGTGATTGAAACAGCAAAACAATTACAAGCAAAAAATATTATAACAATCTTTGGTCACGGCGGTGATCTGGTTCAAAATGCCTTTGCCAACGAAAATGTAGAATGGGTTGAACAAACAGAACAACTCGGTACAGGCCATGCCGTTAAAGTGACTTTGCCTGTATTACCACAAGATGGAATTTCCCTGATTCTGTCAGGTGATGTACCTTGTGTACAGCAAAGTACCTTGCAAAAATTAGTCGATGCCTCTACTACAACAGGTATTGGTCTAGTCACTTTAACCTTGGATGATTCAACAGGTTACGGTCGTATTGTACGCAAAGATGGTAAAATTCAAGCCATTGTTGAACATAAAGATGCTTCAGAAGAACAACGTCAAATCAAAGAAATTAACACAGGGATCTACTGTGTCAGCAATGCCAAATTGCATGAGTGGTTACCAAAACTCAGCAACGACAATGCGCAAGGTGAATATTACCTGACCGATATCGTGGCAATGGCTTTGGCAGATGGGATGGAAATCGCTTCGATTCAACCTGAACTTGCTTTTGAAGTTGAAGGCGTCAATGACCGCGTACAACTTGCTGCTTTAGAACGTGAATTTCAAAATTATCAAGCAAAGAAATTAATGCAACAAGGTGTTCATTTAATAGACCCTTCTCGTTTTGATTTACGTGGTCAGCTCAATGTCGGGCAAGATGTACGAATCGACATCAATGTCATCATCGAAGGTGTTTGTGAGTTTGGTGACAATGTCGAAATTGGTGCAGGCTGTGTGATTAAAAATACCAAAATTGCTGCAGGTACTAAAGTTCAACCGTATAGCGTGTTTGACAATGCTATTGTCGGTGAAAATGTACAAATTGGTCCATTTGCCCGCTTACGTCCTGGTGCAAAACTGGCGAATGAAGTACATATCGGTAACTTTGTAGAAGTGAAAAATACTTCGATTGGTCATGCATCGAAAGCCAACCATTTTACCTACTTAGGTGATGCAGAAATCGGTGCTGAGTCGAATATTGGTGCAGGTACCATTACCTGTAACTATGATGGTGCCAATAAACACAAAACGATCATTGGTGACAATGCTTTTGTCGGCACCAATAACTCATTGGTTGCCCCTGTAAAAATTGGTAATGGTGCAACAACAGGTGCAGGCTCAGTGATTACGCATGATGTTGCTGACAATAGCCTTGCATTTGAACGTGCAAAACAAATTTCTAAAGAAAATTATCAACGTCCCCAAAAGACTACGAAATAAGAGGATATAACGATGTGCGGAATTGTTGGTGGCGTTGCTGAACGTAGCATTACAAATATTTTAATCGAAGGCTTAAAACGCCTTGAATACCGTGGTTATGACTCTGCTGGTGTTGCATTGGTCGATCATGGTCAAATTTTACGTGAACGTCGTGTCGGTAAAGTTGCAAACCTTGAACAAGCGGTTTCTGAGTCTAATATTTTAGGTTCTTTGGGGATCGCACATACCCGTTGGGCGACCCATGGTAAACCAACTGAAAATAATGCGCACCCGCATATTTCAAGTAATGTAGCTGTAGTTCATAATGGTATTATCGAAAATTATCAAGAGCTTAAAGACGATCTCGAAGCCCTTGGTTATGTGTTTACCTCACAGACTGATACAGAAGTGGTTGCACATTTAGTGCATGAAGCTTTGAAATCTACACCTGATCTACTCAAAGCAGTTGAACAAGTGGTTCCACAACTCAAAGGTGCGTATGCCTTAGGTATCGTACATACTGATCATCCAGATGAATTGATCGCTGTGCGTGAAGGATCTCCATTGGTCATTGGCTTGGGCATTGGTGAAAACTTCATCAGTTCTGACCAACTCGCACTATTGCCTGTGACGAATCGCTTTATGTACCTTGAAGAAGGCGATATTGCACGTTTAACCCGTAGTTCAATTGAAGTATTTGTAAATGGTCAAGCTGTAGAACGCCCAGTCAAAGAGCTAGATGCAACTATAAGTAATGCGTCTAAAGGCGAATATAAGCACTACATGCTTAAAGAAATTTACGAGCAACCTGAAGCCATTCAGCAAACCATTTCTCAAGCTTTAAATGGCAATGCTTTACGTGATGACTTCTTAAAAAATGCAGAGTTAGATTTTAAAAATATTCAGCAAGTGCAAGTTCTTGCATGTGGTACCAGTTACCATGCTGGGATGATTGCTAAATATTGGTTAGAGCAGCTGATCGACTTACCTTGCCAAGTCGAAATTGCTAGCGAGTTCCGTTATCGCTTACCTGTGATTGTTGGTAATACACTTTACGTTTGTATTTCACAATCTGGGGAAACTGCGGATACTTTAGCTGCACTACGTGATACTCAAAAGCGTGCTAAAGCAAAAGGCTTAAATATCAGTACGATGACCATTTGTAATGTTGCAACATCATCAATGGTACGTGAAACTAATCACCATTTATTGACGCTTGCAGGTCCTGAAATTGGTGTGGCTTCTACTAAAGCATTTACCACCCAACTTGCAGCATTAATGTTGCTGACTCTAAAATTAGGTCAAGTGAAGCAAACAATTTCTGAAGAACGAATTACAGAAATCACCTCAGCTTTATGGCACTTGCCAAAAGTGATCTTAGATACATTGCAAGGTGATAAAGCTATTTTACGTCTTTCTGAACTGTTTAAAGAAAAGCAACATTGCCTATTCTTAGGTCGTGGCACAGAGTTCCCGATTGCACTTGAAGGCGCATTGAAATTAAAAGAGATTTCATATATCCATGCAGAAGGTTATGCTGCGGGTGAACTGAAGCATGGTCCACTTGCATTAGTAGACAATGACATGCCTGTAGTGATTCTTGCACCGAAAGATGACATGTTAGATAAACTCAAATCAAACATGGAAGAAGTACAAGCACGTGGTGGAGAATTATTTGTTTTCGCTGATGAAAACAGTGGAATCAAAAACCAAGACCGTCAACATGTCGTGCATGTACCGACTGTAAATACTTGGTTAGCACCAATTGTTTATAGTGTTCCAGTTCAGTTGCTTTCTTATCATGTTGCAGTACTTCGTGGTACAGATGTTGACCAACCACGAAATCTCGCAAAATCCGTAACTGTAGAATAATCAATAACTTATACAAATTTATTTGTATAGGAGAGCACTTTTAAGTGCTCTCCTTGCTATTTTAAATCACATACAAACAAACTGTATCTCTTCTATTTCACCGTAACTTTCACGGGCGTAGAAAAAATTTGATAATAATTCTGTGCATCCATTTGATATTTATAACCCGCCAAAATATAAGCAGTTCCTTTTTCTAGAAAATACAACTGACCATTTTTAAACTCATATTGTGGCGAACCCGCTAAAACAACAAAATGATCCGTCACTTCATTCAATTCTTGACCATCCTGTTGTTTTAATTCTACATTCATAGATACAGGATTCCCCCTTTGAACTTGAGCACTTTTCGGTGCTTGAATATCAACGATGTATTTAGAATAAAGCTGTGATGAATTAGTGGTAATCCCATAAGTCCCTGCAATATAGAGTTTCTTAAAGGTTTCCGCATCTAAAGCCCAAGGCCAAAAACTAATACCACGATGTTTAGTATTTTCCAAAAGAGCAATTAAATCTGCACGATACGCTGGATTATAGGTCGAATTATATTTTTGAACATCTGCATTAATCTGTTTGGCATTGGCTAAAACACTGCGGCTATTTTGCATATTTCCCACCAATAGACCTCGAGAAATCTCTGGAATTTGAGACTGAGCTCGCGCAACTTGAGCCGTATTAAATGAAGTCGTTACCACCTGATTTTCAACTTGGTATTTTTTAATTTCTTCCTGCATTTTGGGCACTAAAGCAGGGTTAGCACTTTTCATTTCAATCATTAATACAAAGTTAGGATTTTTTTTAAATGCTGAAAAATATTCGGCTAAGGTTGGGATTTGATAGCCTTTATTTTTGGCTTTTAGTTGTTTTACTTGAGCAAGTGTCATCTCCTCAATCTTGCCCGTTGCAGTTGTCGTACGATCAACCGTCGCATCATGCATCACTACAAGCTGTTGATCTTTAGTCAAATAAATATCATTTTCAACAATATCAGCTCCCAATACTACCGCATGTTTGGCACTTTCTAAGGTATTTTCATCTTCTAAATCAGGAACCCCACGATGCCCAATAATAAAAGGTTTTCGTAATAACGTATTTTTTGGAAATTGCTGTAAAACTTGCGTGAACAAAGGACTCTGCGTCGTGATCACACCATTCACGCCAGACGTTAAAATATAAGCTACATCCTGTACTTGGCTGGTGGAAGACTTCATCCACACGGTCATCAAATGCCGTTGAATAAAACTGATACTGGATTTATTGGCGAGGTTTTCTGGCAATATCACGATTCGTGCATAGGCTTGATTGGTACGTCGTAAAATATTAGATAATGTTTGCTGATTATCTTTTAATTTTTCGGCACTTAGATCTAAAGTGGTACGGACTTGAGGAACCAGTTGATGAGCCGATTTCAAAATCTCTTCATTCTTTGACAATAAGGTAATGTCGCTAATGTCTTGTGTTTTTGAGAATAATTTTAAAGCCTCTAGAACCTGAATATCTTTGACTTCTAATACAGCAATAGTTTGACGTTTTGGATTGCTGAGATAGTGTTGCAAATGTTCTACAAGCTGTCCCGCTTGATCAATTAAGTTTAAATTGGCATCAAGTTGATAATACTGTTGATTGGCAATATTCATTGCACTATTTGCACTAACAATCGTCTGAATAATGGTCGGGGCTAAACCGACATTGCTCGGAATGTCTTGAACTTGTATTACTTTATTCTTTAATTCTGGCAAGGTACTTACTTGTTCAAAAACGTGTAGTTTTTTAATTTTAAGAATTAAGCCCGTCGCTGAAAAACCGATTCCACCTTTGGCAGATAATTTCTCAATTTCAGTGTCTTGCATGAGTTGATTATTTAAATAATGTTGTACACGTTGTCCAGAAACCACAATACTTGCTTTATACCACTGATTTGGATGTATATTTTCAGAATAGCCTTTGGTTTCAATCACATCCCATGAACCATTACTTTTACGGCGACCAAATTCAGTCCCATTTTTTGCAGACGTATCAGCACGTAGTGTAAATTGATAATAACTGTTCGGAATCACACCCTGCGTTTCTGTCACATCATAGATCACACTGCCCCAACGTGAACGATTCACAGGCTGGTCTAAAGTGAATTCAAAATCAATGCGATAATTTTGTTGTTTTTCTAAATTTTGTGGCAATAGAATTGTGGTTGGTGCTGAGGCATTGGCACGACCATCGATGTTTAATGTGCCATTTTCCACATGAACAGTACCTGGATTATTACCAGGAATCCGCCAACCTGTCGGAATGGATTGTTGCTGTGCAAAGTTTTGTTGATATAACGTTTTGAGCGGTGCTGTGGTTTGGCTCGTTTGAACTCGTGAAGTTATGTTTGTAGATACTTCAGCATGGCTGATCATCGGTAGCGTAAATAATACAGCCAAAATTAAAGCAGATAATTTCATAACATGTCTATTCATTTAAAATGCCCATTAATCCCAATGAACTGTTTTTAAATGAAATCAGCCTAATTCAAATTTTAGCCATATTTTAAACCTTTCTGTGACCTTCGACAAAGAATCCTGCTTAGAAATTTTAGAATATACCTCAGCAGTAACAAAACAAAATTACTGTTGTTGCTGTTCCTGTTGCCAACGACGTTGCTGTAAACGCTCACCCTCAACCTCACGTTTATTACGTGCAGATTCGTACAATTTTGTGCCCTTTAACTCTGGTGGCAAATATTCCTGACGGACAAAATGTTCTGGATAATTATGCGGATAGAGATAATCCACACCATAACCTTGTTCTTTCATTAACTTGGTTGGCGCATTTCTTAAATGTAATGGTACAGGTAAATTTGACGTACGCTCTGCCAATTCTAAAGCTTTGTTAATGGCTAAATAGGTACTATTACTCTTAGCACTGGTTGCTAAATACACCGCACATTGTCCAAGAATAATTCGGCATTCTGGCATTCCAACCGCCTGTACCGAACGGAAACATTCTCCAGCCAATAACAGTGCATTTGGATTCGAGTTTCCAATATCTTCTGATGCAGCAATCAGCATACGGCGCGCAATAAAGACGGGATCTTCACCACCTTTTAACATGCGCGCCATCCAATACAAAGTCGCATCTGGATCACTACCACGAATTGATTTGATAAATGCTGAAACAAGGTCGTAGTGTTGCTCGCCCGATTTGTCATAACGTGCAATATTTTGCTGTGCGACTTTGACGACAATCGCATTGGTGACAATATTTTCAATTTCAGGTTCAAAGGTACTGGCAACCAAATCAATCAAATTTAATGCTTTACGTGCATCACCAGCAGCAAATTGAATCAGTGCGTCAAACTCTTCAATTTGAATATGGCGTTCTTGCAAAAATTGATCTTGTTGAATAGCACGACGAATCAATTCTTCAATCGCTTCATTGTCCAATGCTTTTAAGGTGTAGACCTGACAACGTGACAATAATGCGCTATTCACTTCAAAAGATGGGTTTTCAGTGGTCGCACCAATTAAAGTAATTTTGCCTTTTTCGACAGCATTCAATAAAGCATCTTGCTGCGACTTATTAAAACGATGGATTTCATCAATAAAAACCACAGGGGTCAGCAAATCACCACTTTCAGCAATCACTTCACGGAGTTCTTTAACGCCTGTGTTGAGTGCAGACAAACTCACAAATGGACGATCGACTGCTTGTGCAAGCAATAGCGCAATCGTGGTTTTTCCCACACCTGGTGGCCCCCAAAAAATGATTGAGGGCAAATGTCCTTGATCAATCATTTGGCGTAAAGGTGCATCTGTACCAAGCAAATGATCTTGCCCGATAATTTCAGACAAATCTCGTGGACGTAGGCGCTCAGGAAGTGGAATATTGGTGTCTGACATGCTGCTTTTTTAATTGGTGAATGCTTTCCCTAGTCTACTATGGAAAGCATTAAATAGGATATTTTCACAGTTAAAATTCAGCGAATAAAATGAATCAGCACAAACTAAGTAATAGCGATAAAATTAAAATAAACGATTGTTTAAAACATCCATCAATGACGCTTGGAATACCTGCCCATGACTCAAATGTGGGTACAACATCAATTTTGCCTCAACACCTTTATCGGCAAGATCGCGCACCGCCTGACGATTATTTTCAATCATTAAACTGTCTGCATTTGGACTCATACGCTCACCTTTAGACTGAATAAGATCTCCTTCCATCACCAGCAATTTTTGCCCTTTTTTCCAATCAATTTGAGCATTTTGAATCGCTTTTAACATTCGAGAATCTGCCCAAGATAATGATGGGCTCGCGGCAAAATAATGAGAGAACCTTTGCTCATTTTGGTGTGCATTCAAGACAGTATCTAAAACAAATAACCCGCCATACGAATGTCCCCAGAGTGCCGTACGTTGTACATCCAATTTCACTTGAGTATTCACCCAAGGTATGATCTGCTCAAAAATGACCTGCCTAAACGGATGACTTCCGCCCGCCATCCGTTCAGGATTGCGTGGATCAGGCGTGATTTTTCCTGATTCATCAGGCGGAGTGTAATCCACTGAACGTGAGGCCGATTCAAAAGGTAAATTACTTTGATAACCAATGGCAATAAGTGCTGGACGATCATGCTCAGATAGATTTTTCAGCAGTTGCTCATCTAAACGTGACATGACTGAATTACCATCCAGCAGATAGAGTGCTGGTAATGATTGATTTTTATTGTGATGCTTAGGGATCGCTAACCATACTTTATAATTGCGTAAACGATCAGCTGATTGGAAATTTTGAACTTTAAATTGGTAATACTGCGAACCTTGATCAGCGATATTTTCACCCAATGGCTTTAAATCAGGCTTTGCAAACACATTCAAAGCAGCACTAAAACAAAGGCTTATTATCAATAGATGAAAGCCAAATTTTTTCCACAACACGTTTACAACAATCATTTCGATTATAGCTAAAATTTGAAATTGATTGATCATATTACCATTTGATAATGATTATCAATTATTATTTTAAATATTGTATAACCAATTTAACGTACCCAACGTACAATATATTCATCAATTTCGTCTTCATCGACATCTGTTTCCGAAATACAACGTCCTGCGACTGACTTTCTTGCCTTAATCACATTATGTCGAGAACCAGTGATTAAATGATGCCAATTGGGTAGGTTCTTGGCTTCATACACACGTCGATAAGCACACGTTGAAGGTAACCAATGAATGTGTTCTAATTTTTCAGGTGTAAGTTGTACACAGTCTGGTACATGCTGGAAACGGTTTGCATAATCTGAACAATGCCCTGTTTGGCAATCCAATAACTTACACGCCACTTTGGTATAGGCAATTTCATGCGTTTCATCATCTTCAAGTTTGATTAAACAACACAAACCACAACCATCACACAATGCTTCCCACTCAGCTTGATTTAACTCGGTGAGAGTATATTTTTTCCAAAATTGCGGACGAATTTCGAGTGTCATAAAGCCATTCAATTACATGAAATAATGGATATATTATACTGCTATAACAATATAAACGAGAAAATATAAAACATCACAAATGGATTACATATCAAGACATTCATCACATTTTTTACACAGAACGCAACAACAGCGAGATCGAAGAAAATTTATACTCAACTTGTCAATCAGAGATGGAGGTAAAACAATGTTTCGATGGGCAATTTTTGCAATGATCCTTGCTTTAATCATCAGTTTATTAGGGTTCTACGATCTTGCGGGTATCTCTAAAAAATTTGGAATTTTATTTTTAATTCTCGCTGCCATTTTAGCCGCTTTTGGGTTTATTTTTAGAGGTAGAGCTTAATTTTTAAGTTATCACCTCTCGATCATTGAGCCTTTATTTTAGTTGAATTAACACATAATAAAATCAGTAAAAATTTCATAAATAAGCTCTATCTCATCATGTGTAGATATCAAATGTTTTTTTCACATGAACTAAACACAACATCACAAACCCTGTTGCCATTTATACCTATAGTAAAATGACATAAAAACAAAACGGAGATTAGAATATGTTTCGTTTGGCTATT
Source organism: Acinetobacter sp. WCHAc060033 (assembly GCF_004209125.1). Taxonomy (NCBI): domain Bacteria; kingdom Pseudomonadati; phylum Pseudomonadota; class Gammaproteobacteria; order Moraxellales; family Moraxellaceae; genus Acinetobacter; species Acinetobacter sp. WCHAc060033. The sequence continues at coordinate 35,582 of NZ_SGSW01000021.1, forward strand.
ATCTTTGCTGTAATCGCCTTAGTTGCAAGTTTATTTGGCTTCGGTGGTGTCGCAGGATTATCAAAAGAATTTGCAATTATTCTACTGGTGATTGCAGTGATTCTTGCAATTGTTGGATTTCTTTCCAGAGGGAAAGTTTAACAAGCTTCTAATTCTCACTAAATAAAAAAGAAGGTTTAAAACACCTTCTTTTTTATGCCTTTTTTACTTTTATAAGATTCATAATTTCTCACATTTCTATCGTAAGTATTCGTAAATTAGTCATTTGAATTCTTATTATTTATGCTTTAATCAAGATCATTCTCACTGATATACAAGGATTTAACAGATGGCTCATGCAATAACAACCCGTGAAATTCAATATCAAGCAAAAGATGGCACAACGCTCATCGGTTATTTTGCTGCACCTGAATCTACACAAGCTGTTGCAGGTGTCATTGTTTCACCCGAATGGTGGGGACGTAACGAATATACAGAACAACGTGCTCGTGAACTTGCTGAACATGGTTTTGCTGCATTGGCAATTGATATGTATGGCAATAAAAACGTGACTACAACTGCATCACAAGCCAATGAATGGATGATGCAAACATTTCAAACAGCTGGAACCATTGTAGATCGTGCATCCGCAGGTTTAGCTACACTTGCTGCACAACCTGAAGTAGATGCAACACGCCTTGCTGCTATCGGCTTCTGTTATGGTGGCAAAGTGATTTTAGATTTGGCACGTTCAGGTGCTGAGCTAAAATCAGTCGTGACTTTCCATGCCAACTTATCTGCCCAACAAGCTGCTGAACAAGAAACTTTTAAAGCTGAGGTTCTCGTTCTACATGGTGAAAAAGACAGTATGGTGTCTTTAGCAGATGTTGAATCATTTAAACAAGAAATGAGCAATGCTCAAGTTAAATCTGAAGTCATCGTACTCAAAGATGCAAAACATGGCTTTAGTAACCCACAAGCCGATGAACGTGCCAAAGCCAATGGTGTCGATTTAGGTTATAACCAAGAGGCTGAAAAAACTGGATTGGCTGCAATGTACAGCCTTTTAGATCGTACATTGGCATAATAAAAATGCTGAATAAGTCGATTTAAAATAGACAAAGAGGACTTAAAAATGACTGAAAAAAAATGCCCTTATTGTGAATTTGATGAATTCGATATCATTGATAAAAATGAATTTGGCGTCATTCTTCCAGAACTGAATCCTTTAACCAAGGGACATTCTGTCATTATCCCTTTACGTCATGTTGAATCATTTTTTGATGTGACTGAAAAAGAGCGTAAGAGTTTATCGACACTTCTTGAGTTGGCACGTAATGAATTAAAACTTCGTTATCAACCTGAAGGTTTTCATATCGCATTTAATGATGGTAATGTTTTTGGTGAAGAACAAGCGGAACATTTCCATATTCACATTATTCCACGTTATCCAAATCAAGCTTTGAAATTAGATAAACGTTGGGGTGTAGTGGCTGAAAATTAATTTTTTCTCAAGATAAATCAATTCAGATACTCAAAGGAAGGCGCATCGTCGTCTTTCTTTGCTTTTAGCTTTAAAATAAATCCATCTCATCCAACAGTACATTTCGCTATACTAAAGCTCAAGTTTTTCCTCCCTCGTTCATGATCAATATGTCGCAATTTTCATTTTCAGATGCACTCCTTACATGGTTCGATCAACATGGTCGTCATGATCTGCCGTGGCAAGTGGCGGATGATCCGTACAAAGTTTGGGTTTCTGAAATCATGTTGCAACAGACACAAGTGAAAACTGTATTGCAATATTTTGATCGCTTTATAGAACGCTTTCCAACAGTGGATGACTTAGGCAAAGCCTCATGGGATGAAGTTGCACCCTATTGGGCAGGCTTGGGCTATTACGCACGGGCACGTAATCTACATAAAGCTGCGGGTGTGGTCAGCCAACAAGGACATTTTCCTGAAAATCTAGAGCAGTGGATGGAACTTTCAGGCATTGGACGCTCTACAGGTGGTGCACTGATGTCACTTGGTTTACGTCAATACGGCGTGATTATGGATGGCAACGTGAAGCGAGTTTTGGCACGTTTTTTTGCCATTGAAGATGATCTCAGTAAACCGATTCATGAACGGGAAATGTGGCAACGTGCAGAAGACTTATGCCCGACTGAACGCAACCATGACTATACCCAAGCGATTATGGACTTAGGTGCAACCATTTGCACGCCGAAAAAACCACTATGTCTATACTGCCCGATGCAACAACATTGCCAAGCACATGCGCAAGGTTTAGAAACAGAACTGCCTTATAAGAAGCCGAAAAAAGCTGTCCCTGTAAAAACTGCAAAAGTACTGTTAATCGAATCTGAGGGACAATGGCTGTGGCAACAACGTCCTCACTCAGGTTTATGGGGTGGTTTATGGAGTCTGCCGATTATTGAAAATGATCTTGAATTTGATCAACTTTGTCAGCGTTTAAAATTAGTTTCTAAAACTGAAGTTGTGCAAATTTCACATAGCTTTACCCATTTCACTTGGATTTTAAATGCGCATATTTTCCAAGTTGAAAATGATCAAAAAGAATATCTTTTGGCTGAACTTGGCGGTGAATGGCTTTCGCCACAAAAAGCTACACAAATGGGCATTCCTACAGCCATGAAAAAATTGATCTCAGCAAGCAATCTATGACATAGTCAGACACGGGTTTTCGGCTTAAATTTTCAATTTTAATATGTTCATTTTGCAACTCACCCATTTTAAAAATTGAAGAATTACAAATAAGGATTTCTCGTGTCCCGTAGCATTCAACTTTGCATTCTTGCTTTTATTGCCATTCTTTTAAGTGCATGTACCACTGCTCCTAAAAAAACAACACCAAGCAAACCACAGTTACCGATTGAACAAATCAATCGCTTAAAAGCCATGCCGATGCCCAATCGCTTACCCATACCCGTTGATGGTGTAAAACCCCAAAAGCTAACAGATACTTGGTATGCATCACGTAGTTCAGGGCGAGTTCATGAAGGAATTGACATCATGGCTTCACGTGGAACAAAAGTGTACAGTAGTACCGAAGGTGTGATCATGAGCCTAAGAAATAATAACTTGGGTGGCAAAGTGATTTGGTTACTCGGTCCAAGCGGTGCCTATCACTACTATGCGCATTTAAATGATCATCGACGTGGTTTGAAAGAAGGTGACTATATCAAACGTGGCGAGTTAATTGGCTACGTTGGCAATACAGGAAATGCACGACACACTGCCCCTCACTTGCACTATGGATTATACTTAAATGGTAAAGGACGTGGCGCAGTCAATCCTTACCCGTATTTGCGTTAATATGTTGTAAAGTTTTTAGTTGAAAAATAGACTTAGGAAAATTTCATGTCAGAAGCGTTGATCGAACGTTTGGTTAAATTTGCAGAATCAGGCAATCAGCAAAAAATTGTCTTAAATGGACTAAGCCATCAAGGTTGGATCATGGAAATTACCGAGGAAGCCTTATTGATCAGTACAGGTTTTGCTGATAAAACAGGCAAAGATATTTGGGTAAAATTCACAGATTTACCACAGGCAGAACTGTCATATTGGGATAATAAAAATGACCAATGGACGAGCTTTAGCTTATAGCATACACTTTCAATTTATCTCTTTGATTCAAATAAAATACAGTAGCAGGAGCAACAACGATGACAATTAAACGCTGTGGTTGGTGCTCCGATGACCCACTTTATATCGACTACCACGATCATGAGTGGGGCAAAGTCAATCGAGATGAACAGCATCTTTTTGAAATGCTCTGCCTAGAAGGACAGCAAGCAGGGCTATCATGGATTACTGTGTTAAAAAAACGTGAATCTTATCGAGAACATTTCTTCCAACACTCCATCGAACACATTGCCAATCTGACTGATCAACATCTCGAATATAAATTACAAGATGCGGGAATCATTCGTCATATTGGTAAACTCAAAGCCATTCGTGACAATGCGATTGCATGGCAAAACATGAAAGCGCAAGGCATCGACATGGTGCAATGGTTATGGGATTTTGTAGAACAACAACCGCAAATCAATGATGTGCCTGATTACAAACAAGCCCCTGCACAGACTGACATCAGCCAAAAAATGTCAAAAAGCTTAAAGAAAAATGGTTTTAAATTTGTAGGACCGACCACCATGTATGCCTTTATGCAGGCAGTCGGCATGGTCAATGATCACGAAAATGATTGTATATCACGCTAATTTTCAACATTAAAAAAATAGGAAGGATTCAAATGACAGATAATACCATTCACGCTTATGCAGCCTTGGAAGCAGGTGCTACACTTGTACCTTATGATTTTGATGCAGGTGAGTTACAAGCGCATCAAGTCGAAGTGAAAGTTGAATATTGCGGGCTGTGCCATTCTGATGTTTCAGTGATTAATAATGAATGGCGCAATGCAGTTTATCCTGTGGTGGCAGGTCATGAAATTATTGGAACAATCACCCAACTTGGTTCTGAAGCCAAAGGCTTAAAGGTTGGTCAACGTGTCGGAATAGGTTGGACTGCGGAAAGCTGTCAACACTGTGACCCGTGTGTCAGTGGTCAACAAGTGCTATGTACAGGTGACAAAACAGCGACGATTGTCGGTCATGCAGGCGGATTTGCAGATAAAGTTCGTGCAGGTTGGCAATGGATTATTCCACTTCCTGAAGACTTAGACCCTGAAAGTGCAGGTCCGCTGCTTTGTGGTGGGATTACCGTTTTTGACCCGATTTTAAAACATCAAATCCAAGCGATTCACCATGTCGGTGTGATTGGCATCGGTGGTTTAGGACACATGGCAATCAAACTGCTCAAAGCATGGGGCTGCGAAATTACTGCATTTACCTCAAGTTTGGACAAGACTGAAGAACTCAAAGCGATGGGTGCAGATCATGTGGTGAATAGCCGTGACGCGGATGCACTAAAAAGCCAACGTGGTAAATTTGATTTATTGCTATGCACGGTCAATGTCAGTTTGGATTGGAAATCTTATCTGAATACCCTCGCCCCAAATGGCACGATTCACATGCTTGGTATGGTACTTGAGCCGATGCCAATTCCTGCGGGTACACTGATCAGTGGTGCAAAATCGGTGACAGGCTCTCCGACAGGTTCACCTTTTGCTTTACGTCAATTGTTGCAATTCGCAGCACGTAAAAACATTGCCCCGCAAATTGAATTGTATCCAATGTCACAAATTAACGAGGCTTTGGAGCGACTACATTCAGGTCAGGCACGTTATCGGATTGTATTGAAAGCGGATTTTTAGTCTATTTCCCTTTTTCAAAATATAGGTTAGCCGAATATCATCAGTTAACCTCAAAAAACAATTGCCAATAATGAATTCAAACTAGCGGCGCTATCGCGTTAGGCGACATGGATGTCGCCGTTGGGCGGGGATATAGGATGTATCCCTCGCCCAACAAAGGATTTTTGTCCCTTTTGATCCTTCAAAAGGGAGGCTTCGCCTACGCAAATTAATCTAAACTCTGTAAAGCAAATAGGGCTGTGCTAGCTCAAAAATAGTAAACTTCTTACGAAAGTTGATTCCAAATTAATTCAGCTCAATATTGAAAGTTTTCATCCTTATGGGATGAGAATCGAGTTTTGTAAGAGGGAGAGGTTTGCTATTTAAAAGCCCCTCATTTTAACCTTCTCCCTGAGCCATATATGGCGCAAGGAAAAAGAAGAAAACTTCTTGTAACTAAAATGATTTTTTGTAATGAAAAGCTCCTCCCTTTGGAAAAGGGAGGTTGGGAGGGATTCAAAAATGTATGAATCCTAAGCCACATTTTCTACAGACAATTGCGCTCTGACCCAATCTGCCAACAACACAATCGCATCCTGAATCTCTTGCGATAACTCATGCCCTGCATTTAAACGAATACAATTGTTATAGCGCTTATCCTCACCAAAAATTAAGCCAGGGACGATATTGATGCTGTGCTGTTGCGCATAATAATACATGGCTAAACTGTCGATCTGTTTTGGCAGTTGCAACCACAACGCATAACTGCCATGTGGCTGATTCAGTCGAATCTCAACCCCATAAAAAGCCTGAGAAATAAACTGTCGATATTGCTCAACCTGCGCCATGAGTTTAGGACGCAATTCACTTAAATGTTGCCGATAAGCTCGACTGAAAATCAAATCGGCAAGCCCTAACTGTAAGGGCATATTGACAGAGTCATTTTGCAAAATCAGCGTGGCATGTAAATGTTTCAAACGCTGAGGCAAACAAAACCACCCTACTCGATAAGATGGTGATAAAGACTTAGAAATCGAACTGCAATAAATCACATAACCTGCCCGATCCCAATATTTAATCGGTAAAGGGCGTTTAGCATCAAAACTGCACTCCGCATAAATATCATCTTCGATCACATAACATTGATATTTTTCAGCCAATTGGGCAATTTTTTCTTTCTCTTCATTGCTTAAACAAAAACCCAAAGGATTTTGAAAATTAGCCGTCAGTAAACATACTTTTGCCCCTGAGTTTTGCATCACCTGTTCAAGACGCTCGATATCAAAACCTTCAGTATTTGCAGGAATTTCGATGATTTTTCTTTTTAATAATGCCAACAATTGCAACTGACCATTATAGTTAGGTGTTGGAACAATGATGCTATCTCCTTCATTACTAAAGCTTTGTATCATCACTGACAATGCAGGCATACAGCCATTGCTGATGTAAATATCATCCTTGTCGATATAAAAACCATCCTCTGCCCAATGCGCTGACAACGCTTCACGCAAACGTGGATGACCTTGTCGATTGTTATATAAAAAATCCTCAGGCTTACAATGCTTTAATGCACGTTGAATCGAACGTCGAAGTGCTTCAATCGGAATAAAATTCGGTGATAATTGAATTGATCCGAGATGAATCAGACGATTATTGGCAGAGGCTTCATGAATTTGAATTTGCAACTCTAAGTTAGAAACTTCACGGGATTTGGACTTAAAATCGGGATGATCAGGCAGTGCAATATTTGGTGTTTTTTGCTGTGTTTGGACAAAATAACCTGACTTTTCTTTGACATAAATCAAGCCTTGCGCTTCAAGCAATTCATAACAACTTTTTGCCGTATTCAAGCTAATGTTTTGTAAAGTTGCAAATTGGCGCAATGAACTTAAACGCTGTCCTGTTGCCAATTCACCACTATAAATTTTCTGTGCAATCTGTTGCGCTAAAGCCTGATATTGAAAAGCCATATCTGTACCCAAATTTTAATATTTGTTGTATCTGTATCTATAAACTTAACAGATTTATGCTTCTTTCACAGCCAATTTTTATCACTGGATACATTTGAAAGGAGAAAATAATGAAAATAATCACCCTCATCGGTACAGCTTTGATTTTGAGTGCATGCCAACCACAGCAAGTCAACCAAGCTGCTCAGCAACAACATTTTATTTGTAAATCTTTGATCGAAGGCTTTTTAAAAACACAGCGTTTGGGTGAATATCAACTTGATCATTTACAACCGAATTTACATCACACAGCGGCAAACAGAGCCTACAGCTATCGTGTCAGCAGTGATGTCAACATGCGTATTAACATGCCAATACAGCAGAATTTGGATTTTGAATGTCAGCAAAATTCAGCACAACATTTTGAGATCAAACTGCTGAACAAAGCGCAAGGAAACAGCCAAAGCTTGCTCAGTTTGGACTTACCTCCACAAAAAACTATCGATACTTTGACAGCTTTTGCGCTAAAAACTCAATAAATAAACGGACACGTTTTGGCAAGTGCTCTTGCTGATAATACACCGCATGGATGCGCTGTTCATACAGCTCAATTTGATCTTCAAAGAGCGCGATCAAATGACCTTGTTTTAAATCTTTCGAAATTTCAAACTCAGATAATCGTGCGATTCCATGCCCACGCAAACACAATTGGCGCACCGTCTCTCCACTGGAAGCTTTAATTTTGGGTCTCACAACAAGCTTTTCACCCGTATTGACACGAATCGGCCATGTATTCAGATGACCGCCTTTACTAAAGCCAATTTGTGCATGCTTTAAAATGTCTAAAGGCTTTTCAGGATAACCATTCCGTTCTAAATATTCAGGGCTTGCAACAATATATAAGCGACTTTTACATAATAATCTGGCATGTAAACTTGAATCATTCAATTCACCAAAACGAATTGCCACATCAGTTTTATGCTCTAATAAATCAATAATTTGCTCATTGGTATTTAACTCAATTTCAATATCTGGATAAAGTTGAACAAATTCAGACATCAATGGTGCAACCACGTGTAACACAAAAGGAGTGGCTGAATCCACTCGGATCAAACCCGATGTATCACTATCTGATTTGAGTAAAGCATCTTCTGCTTCATTCAGATCATGGATAATTTTTCGGGCTTTTTCTAAAAATAACTGCCCTTCTTGGGTCAATTTTAACTTACGTGTAGTACGCTCCAACAAAGTCACATTGAGTTTAGATTCAAGGCGTTGCAAAGCTCGACTGACACCTGATGTGGTTTGTTGCAAATGCTCAGCTGCACCGACAATCGAACCACTATCGACAATGTGAATAAATGCCTGTAATTCTTCTAAGGTGGATTTCATTAGCTTCATCCTTATGTGATATGCAAATTTCTAAGCTTTCTATCGTCTGTAAAAATTTATTGGACGTCCCTTCTCCCTTTGGGAGAAGGTTAGGATGAGGGAGGTTTTCAGTTAAATTTTTCCCCTATTGTAAAACCATATTCCTTATACTTTCAAACGGAAAGCAACTTTTGAAAAAATTAAAATCATTTATAAATTAGTACTATAACTCACAACCAATACAAGTTTAGGCTGTTCAAAAAAGTTTAATCAATATTGTAACACACCAATTATTATTGATTAATAGTCAACAATATTTTGCATATTCACCTATTTTTTAGCAACAATAAAAACTACAAAATAGCCGTAACTAAAAATGAAGCATCTCCCATGAATAAAATCGTCCCCCAATTTGGTGTTGGTACATTTCGCCTAACAGGACAAACTGTGATTGATTCTGTCAAAACAGCACTTGAGGTTGGCTATCGTGCGATTGATACCGCACAAATCTATGGCAATGAAGCAGAAGTCGGACAAGCCATTGCTGAAAGCTCTGTGAATCGAAATGACTTATTTATCACCACGAAAATTTGGACAGATAACTACGCAGCCGACAAGCTTATTCCAAGTTTAAAAGACAGCTTACAAAAGCTCAGAACGGATGTAGTCAATCTCACTCTGATTCATTGGCCTGCACCGAGTTTAGGAATTTCTGTCGCAGAAATGATGCACAATCTGCTCGAGGCTAAACAACAAGGTTTAACTGAACATATTGGGATTTCAAATTTCAATATTGATTTAACTCAACAAGCCATTGATGCTGTGGGCATTGAAAATATTGCCACCAATCAAATTGAACTCAGTCCATATTTGCAGAATCATCAATTGGTGAATTTTTTACAATCACAAAATATTGATGTGACTTCATATATGACTTTGGCGTATGGCAAAGTGTTAAATGACCCTGTGTTGAATGAGATCGCCAAAAACCATCAGGCATCAACTGCACAAATTGCCTTAGCTTGGGCATTACAACGTGGTTTTTCTGTGATTCCATCATCAACCAAACGTGAAAATTTGATTGTAAATTTAAAAGCTCAAGATATTCAATTAAGCCTTGAAGAAATGCAAATGATTGAAGCCTTAGAGCGAAATGGGCGTGAAGTAAATCCCGAAAATCTAGCGCCTAAATGGGATTAAGAGAATCAATTCATGAAAATTAACTTTCCCCTCCTCGCCCTAGCCATCGGTGCATTTGCTATTGGCACTACAGAATTTTCACCAATGGGCTTTTTGCCACAAATCGCTGAAAATCTGAATATTTCCATTCCCACCGCAGGCATGCTGATCACTGCATACGCTTTGGGTGTCATGATTGGCGCACCGATCATGACCTTATGGTTTGGACACTTTTCACGGCGTAAAGCACTGATGATTGCCATGAGTATTTTTACGATTGGCAATATTTTAGCCGCGATTGCACCAAGCTATTGGGGCTTGATGGGCGCACGGATTCTCACCAGTTTAAATCATGGCGTATTCTTTGGTATCGGTTCAATCGTCGCGACCAGTGTCGTGCCGAAAGATAAACAAGCCAGTGCAGTTGCAATGATGTTTATGGGTTTAACCATTGCCAATATTGGCGGTGTACCTTTGGCAACATGGGTGGGACAAAATATTGGTTGGCGCATGGCATTTGCCGCAATTGCGGGATTAGGTGTCATCACCATGTTGGCATTGTGGAAAGCATTACCTGAGGGTGCCGTTGGACAACGTCCCAATGTCAAAGCTGAACTACAAGTGTTAACCCGTAAACCTGTCGTCCTTGCCTTGCTCACCACTGTCATGAGCGCAGGCGCGATGTTTACCCTGTACACTTATATCGCCCCAACACTGCAAAATATTACCCATGCCAGTCCAAGTTTTATCACCATGATGTTGGTTTTGATTGGGGTTGGTTTCTCCATCGGTAATCATTTCGGGGGCAAATTTGCAGACTTGTCTTTGACCAAAACACTTACAGGCTTCTTATTGTTGCTAATGACAATGATGTTGCTATTTCCGATTCTTGCACAAACCAAGATGGGTGCGGCATTGGCATTGGTTGTATGGGGCGCAGCAGCCTTTGCGGTTGTCCCTCCTTTACAAATGCGCGTCATGGCTGTAGCGCATGAAGCACCCGGCTTGGCATCTTCAGTGAATATCGGAGCGTTTAACCTAGGTAATGCGGTTGGTGCTGCCGCAGGTGGTGCAGTTCTCAGTATGGGAATGAGCTATGCGGCTGTGTCTATTACAGGCGCTGTCCTCACAGCATTGGCATTGATTTTGGTTTTGATCCAAATGAAAATGTCGAGACCAGCCATGACTGAAACTGTTTGCTAATAAGTATAAAAATCCCACAATCATTGATATTGTGGGATTTTTTATTACGCTTTTTAGGCCATGCCTTGTAATCCAAATTTTTGATTTATCTTGAAAATCTCGGCTTAGAACATTATTTTAAAACAGCAGGTAAAGCAGGCAATGCTTTATTTTTTGCCAATTCTGCTTTCATCTTTTGCAACATCTGATAAGGCTGTTGTTCAACCAACATATTAGTCACACTTTGTGGAATCGAACCTTCAGGATCAGCAAAACCTGTGGTACTGACTTTGACTTTATTAGCCGAAACTTTTTGGAACGTCCAATCACCTTCATAATTTTTTAAACGGATAAAATTGGCATCAATTGCTTTGCCTTGTGTAATCGCTTTATTTTTAATGCTAATCACACCATTACTGTCTTTGGCAATTTTGCCTTTGACGACCATATCTCGGTCTTTCAATGGAAATGGAAAATCCAAAACCATATATAAAGTGAACTCACCTTTGGCATCATCACGACTCAGTACTTCGGCTTTTGCCACATTCGGTACCCATTTTGGCGCGTTATTGACATCTAAAACCAATGCGACAGCACGTTCAATCGGTGCATCCAACGTAGTTTCTGCCTTATAAGACATCACCGTGTTTTTCGGATCTTTAAAAGTCCATACTTTGATATTGTTTTTGTCGAGGCTAAGTTTTGCATCACTTGGCGCTACTGCCTGTGCAGTCAGGCTCATGGCACTGACTACACCTGCAAAAAACATCACTGTTTTTTTCATTTTTTTATTCAAATTGCTATCGTTGTTTTAAATCATAGCGGATTGTGTTTTAAGCTTGAATATCATTTAAGCCTAAAACATCCTTCATATCGTATTTTTTTGCATCTTTGCCCACAACCCAAGCTGCTGCACGCACTGCACCAGAAGCAAAGTTCATACGACTGGTCGCTTTATGCGTCACTTCTACACACTCACCTTCACCAATAAACATCACCGTATGTTCACCCACGATGTCACCACCACGAATGGTTTCAAAACCAATGGTTTCACGCTCACGTGGACCTGTATGCCCTTCACGACCATAGACAGCCACTTTTTTCAAATCACGACCTAAGGTATCAGCAACCGCTTCACCCATCATCAATGCTGTACCTGATGGCGCATCTACTTTGTGACGGTGATGTGCTTCAATGATTTCAATATCCACCGTATCACCAAACACTTTTGCAGCCAGCTCAAGTAATTTGATTGAAACATTCACACCCACCGAATAGTTTGCAGCATAGACCACAGGTGTTTGCGTCGCAGATTCATTTAAAACTTGCTTTTGCTCATCTGAAAAACCAGTCGTACCAATGACCATGGCTACGCCCGCTTCACGACATAACTTTAAGTTATTTTCAGTTGCCGCAGGTGCAGTAAAATCAATCACCACATCCACATCTTTGAGCACTTCTTCTAAGCTGCCAACAACCTTAATCCCCACTGCGCCAATCCCTGCAAGCTCACCTGCATCTGCACCAATGAGCGAACTTTCTGGGCGTTCAACGGCTGCTGCCAATTGATAACCTGCTTGTTGTACCGCTTGGATCAATGTACGACCCATACGACCACCTGCACCTAAAATACCAATGCGTGGAGTTGCTGACATGTTGATCTTCCTAAATCTAAATTTAAACATTGTGCCTACTATAGCAAAACTCTGAACCGAGGCTAAGTTAGATCGTTAAAAATACTATGAAGTTTTTTCAGCCCCTTGAAAATTTGGAGTAAAAAATTACTGATCTACAATCAAAGTAATTGATTTTAAAAACAAGCATTGCTAAAAGGCTAAAAATTTAAGACCTAATTAAGCCATTTTCATCAAAGTGCAAAAATCACACAGCAGACTACATGCCACGAATGAAAATAAAATGATTTATAAGGAGATCTATATGCATTCGAATAAAATCGCTTTCGCACTTATCATGGGAATGATGGCTACAACAACTTGGGCAGCATCTGCACCTGAAGTACAACCGACCACAACGACTCAACCCGCAGCAACGCCGACATCGACATCTGAACCACAACCTGAAGTCCGCGTTGAAGACATTGATGCACCGATTTTAGAATAATGACATTTCAAGCATCATCTTTAGAGGATATACCCGTATCCTCTTACTTTTTAAATCAAGTAACAACCTAACAGAATCCATAAAATCAAATAAAACACCACGATTCATTTACATCAAAAATATAAAATATTTTAAAAATTTAATTAGAATAAGCCTTGTTTGAAAACACTGAAAATTGAGTATTAAGGATAATGTAATGCAACTTAAAAAAATAATACTAGGTCTAATTTTATCAATAAGTTATGTACATGTATGGGCAGATGATACCACAACACCCGATTCGCAAAATACTGAAACACAAACCACCACCACGACAAAACCTGCTGTTATCCTCCCTCAAGATGAGGATGAAATTGATGCGGCCCCCGATGATCATGAATTTGAAGTTACACCTAATAAATAGTTTTAGACATTTAAAAATCAAAAATAAACCATAAAAAAACGGAGCAATTTAAGCTCCGTTTTTATTTCATCGAATATTGAAATTAATCAAATAAACGATCGAAGAATGATTTTTTCTTCGGTGAAGATTTATTGTCATCACTTTCCATTGTCGCTTGAAGTTCTTTCAATAACTCACGTTGACGACTGGTTAAGTTCACTGGCGTTTCAACCACAATACGGCACAGTAAATCACCTTGCATACTGGTACGAACAGGTTTTACACCTTTACCACGTAGACGGAACATTTTACCTGTTTGAGTACCCTCAGGTACTTTCAAACTGACACGACCATCTAAGGTTGGAATTTCAAGCTCTTTACCCAAAGCAGCATCGGCAATGCTGACAGGTACATCCATATAGAGATCTGCGCCATCACGTTGGAAAATCTCGTGTTCACGAACAACCACTTCAACGTATAAATCACCTGACTGACCATCACGAATCGCTTCACCTTTGCCAGATAAACGAACGCGATCACCATTGTCCACACCCGCAGGAATGGTCACTTCTAAAGTTTGTTGACGGTCTTTTACACCCGAACCATGGCAAGTGTTACAAGGGTTTTTTATGATCTTGCCTTGACCACGACATGTGCTACAGGTTTGTTGTACTGAGAAGAAGCCTTGTTGCATACGCACTTGACCAGCGCCATGACAAGTCTTACACGTTTCAACATCATTTGGATTTTTAGAACCTTTACCATCACACACATCACATGGTGCAGGTGCAGTAAAAGTAATGGTTTTCTTCACGCCTTTAACCGCTTCTTCTAGCGTCAATTCCATCACATAACGTAAATCTGAGCCACGGCGCGCACGTTGCTGACCACGGCCACCACCACCAAAAGCGCCACCGAAAATGTCACCAAACTGGCTGAAAATGTCTTCGGCACTGAAACCACCGCCAAAGCCACCACCGCCCATACCGCCTTCAAAGGCACTATGTCCCATACGGTCATAAGCACTGCGTTTATCGCTATCCGAAAGAATTTCATATGCTTCTGCACATTCTTTGAATTTTTCTTCAGCTTCAGCGTTGTCTGGATTACGGTCTGGATGATACTTCATCGCCATCTTACGGTAGGCTTTTTTAATTTCATCATCACTAGCGGTTTTAGCAACACCTAAAACCTCATAATAATCACGTTTAGCCATGATTGGCGATGCTCCACAAAATTTGATAATACTTCTATGCAGAGTAAATTGGGGGCGATGTTATTTTTTACAAGTTTGAATATTGAATTTTTTTAAAAAACAGCTTTTTTCTGCATATATTTACTAAATCCCTGAAACCAAACATTCAGTAAAAATAACCATGCAATTGCGCTAAAGACTACACCTGCAACGGTACAGGCTTTCACCCAAATCATACTATCCCAATAAAAGAAGATGAGCGGAATAAACCACAGTCCAGCAAAAGCAGCAAGGATCAAAAAAATGACAGCATTACGCATAATCCACAATGCTTGTGCATGAATCCAAACCTCAGCATCATCCACCACCGCTACTTTACGTGCTAACCAGTAGGCGAGCACCGCTGTAATTACCGTAAATAATGCGAGGAACATCAACAAATAAGCACTCGTGATATATCTACGATGCTGTTCTAAATTTGTTTGCCCCATGTGCGCTTTTGACCTCAAACTCATTGCATAGCGACTCTTGTTATATAGCGTTATTATGCAACGAAATTTCCTGTGTTATTTTCTATAAAAGATTAAGTGCTACTATATTGAAATTTTCAATATTTCGCACCTAATATTCACAAAAATTTATGTATTTTCGACAGGTTTTTTCACTTTAAACCATGTTGCATAAAGCGCAGGTAAGAAAAATAACGTTAAAAGCGTCGCAATAATTAAGCCTCCCATAATTGCAACAGCCATCGGTCCAAAGAAAATACTCCGAGAAAGTGGAATCATTGCCAGTACAGCTGCCAAAGCAGTAAGAATAATCGGGCGTGCTCGACGTACAGTTGCATCTAAAATCGCATCCCATTGATTGTGGCCTGCGCGAATATCTTGCTCAATCTGATCAATCAGAATTAAAGAGTTACGCATGATCATACCTGACAGTGCAATCGTGCCCAGCATCGCCACAAAGCCAAATGGTTTGTTAAATAAGAGTAGAAATAACACCACACCGATTAAACCTAAAGGTGCTGTTAAAAACACAATAAATGAACGTGAAATACTTTTCAACTGAATCATTAACAAGGTAAAGACCACAGCAAGGAATAATGGCATCCCTGCATTGACAGACGTTTGCCCTTTGGCAGATTCCTCAACGGTTCCTCCAACTTCAACTAAATAACCACTTGGTAAGGTTGCACGGAGTTGATCTATTTTTTCAGTCAACTCATTCACCACCGTTGCAGGCTGTAACTTGGTTCGAATATCTGCACGTACCGTAATGGTCGGTAAACGATTGCGATGCCAGATAAGACCGTCTTCAAACTTATACTGTAGTGTCGCGATTTGTGCCAATGGGACTGTAGTGCCATTACTGGTCGGTACAGCCAAACTTGATAATGCTTCAACATTAATTCGTTCAGCCTGATCCCCACGGATACGTACATCAATCAATTCACGTTTTTCACGATATTGATTAATGATCGCCCCTGAAATTGAACTATTTAAGAAATTGGCTAAGTCCTCGGAAGTGACTCCCATTTGACGTGCACGATCTTGATCAATATTGAGTGAAATAATCTTGCTTTGCTCACCCCAATCCAGATGCACATTGGTGGTATTTGGATTTTCACTGATCAATTTCGCGACTTTTTGTGCTTCTTGGCGCACGGTTGGAATATCTTCACCAGACACACGGAACTGCAATGGATAACCCACAGGTGGGCCATTTTCCAACAAAGACACACGAGTACGCACTTGTGGCAGTAATTGACGAATTTGCGTATCTAAGGACTTACGGATTTCATCACGATCATCCAAAGAAGATGCCAAGACCACAAACTGTGCAAAACTGGCTTGTGGCATTTGCTGATCTAATGGCAAATAGAAACGTGGTGTGCCTGTCCCCACATAAGCCACATAATTATCAATGCCTTTTTGCTTGGCTAAGAATGCTTCCACTTTTTTCACGGCATTTTCAGTTGCTGTCAGAGATGCACCTTCTTCCAACTTTAAATCTACCAAGATTTCAGCACGATTCGAGGGTGGGAAAAACTGCTGTGGTACAAATTTAAACATGACAACTGAAAGTACAAAGATACCCACAGTAATTGCAATCACTGTTTTACGATAGCTCACACACCAATTCACCACCTTTCTAAAGCCTTGATAAAAATTCGACTGGTACGGATCGAAATGCTCACCTGTATGATGAATTACAGGTTGGGGTTCAGGTTGTTTGCGTAAGCGTGCTAAGAGGCGCTGATACCACGGCGCTTTTTGTGCCTCTTTAGTAAAATCAGGCAGTAATTTATCACCCAAATACGGGACAAAAATCACCGCTGCAAACCATGAAACAACCAGTGCAATAGTCACCACTTGGAAAATCGAACGAGTATATTCCCCTGTACTTGATGCTGCTGTGGCAATCGGTAAAAAGCCTGCTGCGGTAATTAGAGTTCCTGTCAACATCGGAAATGCAGTACTGGTCCATGCAAATCCTGCCGCTTTCATTCGGCTATAACCTTGCTCCATTTTAATCGCCATCATTTCAACGGCGATAATGGCGTCATCGACCAATAGTCCTAAGGCGAGGATCAAAGCACCTAAGGAGATTTTATGCAGTCCAACATCAAATAAATTCATTCCCGCAAAGGTCATTGCCAAGACCAATGGAATAGAAAATGCCACCACCAGACCTGTTCTAAATCCTAAGGAAAAGAAACTTACCAATAAAACAATAATCACGGCTTCGGCTAAAACTTTGACGAATTCATGAATACTACGCTGTACCGCGACAGGCTGATCAGAAACTTTTTTCAGTTCCATGCCAAGTGGTAAAGTCTTTTGTAAAGTTTGGAATTCTGTTTCCAAGTTTTTCCCTAAGGCAATGATGTCACCACCTTTACGCATCGACACGGCGAGCCCGATACCATTTTCACCATTAAAGCGCATACGCGGTTGCGCAGGATCACTAAATCCGCGATAGACCTCTGCCACATCACCCAATTGAATGGTTTTATCACCAACCAATAACGGCATATTTTTCAGATCATCAACGCTATGTAAGGCACCACTGACACGGACTTGAATACGATCAGTTCCCGTTTCAAAAAAACCTGCATTATTGACACTATTTTGTTTTGCCAAAGCAGCTTGAATCGTCGTAACAGGAATGCCCATTTGCGCAGCTTTGGTATTAGACAATTCAATCCAGATTTTTTGATCTTGCAAACCAACCAAATTCACTTTGCTGACATCTTTAACCCGTTGTAAACGAAGCTGTAAGCGGTCTGCATATTCTTTCAAAGTGGCATAATCATAATCTTTGCCTGTGAGTACATAGATATTGCCGAATGTGTCACCAAATTCGTCATTAAAAAATGGACCTTGAACGCCTGAAGGAAGCTGAGTTTTGATGTCACCAACTTTTTTACGGACTTGATACCAAACATCAGGAATCTGACTCGATTTTAATGAATCTTTTGCCATAAACATGACCATCGACTCACCTGGACGTGAGTACGCCATGATCTTGTCGTACATGCCTGTACTCATCAATTCTTTTTCAATCTTATCGGTGACTTGTAAAGACACTTCTTGCGCTGTCGCACCTGGCCAATAGGTCTGTACCACCATCACTTTAAAGGTAAACGGTGGGTCTTCACTTTGAGAGAGTTTTGAATAGGAAAATAGCCCGACGATACCGAGCAAGATCATAAAATAAAGCACCAAACCTTTATTTTTGAGTGCCCATTCAGACAAATTAAAGGAGTGAAATAGACTCATACTCATGCTCCTTTTTGAATGGTAACAGCACGATTTTCACGATCTATCGGTTTAATTTTTTGCTTTTCACGTAATAAATGCACGCCACCAACAACCACCCATTGCCCTGCATTTAAACCGCTCAAAACAGGAACACTGTCACGACCATACGCACCCAAGCTTACATTCACTTTATGAATGGTTTGATCTGAATTTACCACCCAAACATAAGGCTGATCAGTATTTGAAGATACACTTGAGAGTGGAACACTTAACACATTTTGAATATTTTGATTAAAGAATACCCGCGCACTTTGCCCCAATTGAATCGCTGACTGCCCTTCTTTCAAAGCCACTTTGACACTAAAGGTACGTGATTGATCTGCTGCAGGCGAAATTTCTCGAACATAGGCAGCAAACTTATCTTGCGGTTTAGACCACAAAGTAATCCATGCATTTTGCCCCACTTTAATCTCTGAAATCGCTTGCTCAGGTACACCGATGACCACTTCACGGTCACCATCAATTGCCAATTGATACGCTGCTTGCCCTGCTGAAATCACTTGCCCTACTTCAATATTGCGTTGCGTAATTACCCCATTTTTATTGGCGATCAATTGGTTATAGCCAGTTTGATTGGCGGATACATCATAATTAGACTGTGCTTGCTTTAAACTTGCCTGCGCAGCATCGTATTGATTTTTGACTGAATCATATTGTGAACGACTCACGGCATTGATCGGAAGAAGCTGTTGAAAACGCTTAAATTCATCTGCAGCAACTTTGGCTGCCGACTGCGCACTTTCAAGCTGCGCTTTGGCTGAATTCAATTGTAGTTGTGCGTCTTTGACATCGAGTTTTGCCAACACTTGTCCAACTTTGACACGATCGCCAACATCGACATAACGTTCAGTAATTTGCCCACCGACTCGGAATGCCAATGCCGTTTGTTGTCTTGCTTGCACCTCACCTGCATAACTTTTTTGATCTTCATGTGAAGTTGCAGGTTGAGCAACCATCACCAATGGAATTTGTTCTGCTTCAGGTGCAGGTTTGCTACACCCCACTACGGTGACACTACACAAGATCAACAAGCTTGTGACCATCAAATTTAGACTACGCATAGGCAAGGCTCTTATTCAAATGCATTTTTTAGGGCAAAATAGAATGACGAGTGAAGCTAGAATGGCATTTCATCTGTAAAATGCGACAAAACTTCAATTGTTCATTTTTTAATTAATATACTGCATGGTACAATAATTGTGAATACGGTATCTTGTAATTGACCACTTTTGTTTTTTTGGAAATTATTGTGCAAACAACTGTTGGACGTCCAAAGGACTTAGAAAAACGCAAACATATTGTAGAAGCAGCAAAAATGCTGTTTTTAAAATTGGGCTATCACGGTTCCAGTATGAATCGTATTGCTCAAGAAGCAGGCGTGACCAAACTTACGGTATATAACCATTTTCAAGACAAAGAAACGCTGTTTACCTGCGCCATTGAACAAACCTGTGAAGAGTCGATCAGCGCTCGCCCTTTGCGTTTAACGGAAAATAGTGACTTTCAAGCATCGTTTTACCAAGCTTGTGAATTGGCAATGAATGTGATCAACTTGCCTGAAGCCATCAAACTTGAACATTTACTTTTAGAATTGGCGAGTGAAAATAACCCCTTAGCCATGCGTTTTTATACTGCATCCCACAAAAGAATGTCCGATGTCTGGCTCGATTTTTTTGAACAAGCAACGACACTAAAATTTATCAAAGCAGATGTACTCGAAAAACAAATGAATTTAATGCTGTCCTTGCTACTTGGTGTACGCCACCATGAAGTGCTACTCGGCATTCGCCCATCGCCAACACCCGAAGAAGCCCAGCAAATTATTCGTGAAAGTATTGATTTATTTATGTTGAAATATAAAGCCTGATCGAACTATTAAAAAACTAAATAATCTCTAATTCTTGTTTCAGGCATACTCGAAGCATATATCAATCTATTGACCTATGTTTAATGAAGAAAATCAATTTAAAAATAGGCAATGAAATACCTGTAATTTAGACATTAGCTCCGAGCTGAAATACACCACTGCTGACTTCTTATACAGTCCTTTACATACTTTTGTAGGGAGTCACTTGGAATGTGAACAAATCGAGTTATAGTCGAAAGAACAAGAACTGGAGAGTGACAGATGATTCAACAAATTGATGCTCCACTGCGTGAAGATGTACGCTTACTCGGAAACCTTTTAGGCGAAACATTAAAGGAACATGCAGGACAAGATTTGTTTAATCAAATTGAACAAATTCGTGCATTAGCCAAAGGCGCACGAGATGGTCAAATTGAGGCAGAAAAACAACTTGAACAACTGTTTCTCAATCTAAAAGATGATGAAATCTTGCCACTGACCCGTGCATTTTCACACTTCTTAAACTTTGCCAATATCGCAGAACAATATCATGTGGTACGTAGCCGTCGCCAAAGTGAGTTTGAAGAAGCTCAACCTTCGCCGAACGTGTTAATTCCACTGTTTGAACAATTTAAAAATAAGAACATCAGCACAACGCAACTGTATCAACAAATTTGTGAACTTAAAATTGAACTGGTACTGACTGCGCATCCAACAGAAGTCAGTCGTCGTACCCTGATCCAAAAATATGATGGCATTAACAATTGTCTATCAACTTTTGATCAGCAAAAACTGACACCTAAACAACGTGTAGCAGTACTGGAAGATTTAAAACAGCTGATCGTTTCAGCATGGCAAACCGATGAAATTCGTCAGCACCGTCCAACGCCTGTCGATGAGGCAAAATGGGGCTTCACCACAATTGAGCAAACCCTGTGGAATGCAGTGCCAAAATTCATTCGTGAGTTAGACGGTTTGGTACAAGACAATTGTGAAAAACCATTACCACTGGATATTTCTCCAATTCGTTTTGCTTCGTGGATGGGCGGTGACCGTGATGGTAACCCAAATGTAAAACATCACATCACCCAAGAAGTACTATGGTTATCGCGTTGGAAAGCCGCTGACTTATATGTCCGTGATATTGAAGACCTACGTTGGGAATTGTCGATTGAAGCCTGTTCAAATGAACTCACTCAAGCTTTAGGTAAAACTCATCCTGAACCATATCGTGAATATTTGCGCTCAACCCGCGAACGCTTAAAAGCAACACGTCAATGGCTCGCAGACAAATTGCGTGGACTGCATTCAGATGTCGACCGTAGTCTAATCATTCGTCATAAAGATGAATTATTACAACCGCTTTTACTTTGCTATCGCTCATTGATGGCATGTAATTTACCTGAAATTGCCAATGGTAAATTGCTCGACTTTATCTACCGTGTAAATTGTTTCGGTATTGAATTACTGAAATTGGATATTCGCCAAGAATCAGGTCGTCATCGTCAAGCGATCTCAGCCATTACCGAATATTTAGGACTGGGGAATTTTGAAACGTGGACTGAACAAGCCCGTCAAAACTTCTTGATTCAAGAATTACAAAGCAAGCGTCCATTGTTGCCAAAACATTTAAATGAACCTGCGGGTAGCTTGATTCAGCATCCAGATGTACAAGAAGTCTTTGCTACGATGCGTACCTTGGCAGAACAGCCAAAGGAAAGTTTAGGCGCATACATCATTTCCATGGCGGAATATGCCAGTGATGTGTTGGCGGTTTTATTGCTGCAAAAAGAAGCAGGCATCGAGCATCCTTTACGTGTTGTGCCATTATTTGAAACACTCAAAGACTTGGATGGTGCTGCCGACACCATGAATACCTTATTCAATATGCATTGGTACAAACAGCATATTCAAGGTAAACATGAAGTGATGATTGGTTACTCGGATTCTGCCAAAGATGCAGGCTTCATGTCAGCCAACTGGGCACAGTATCGCGCACAGGAAGAATTAACAGCTGTTGCCAAACAACACGGCGTTCAATTGACCTTGTTCCACGGTCGTGGTGGCTCAATCAGTCGTGGTGGTGCTCCAACACAACAAGCCTTATTCTCACAACCACCGGGTTCAATTTCAGGGGCGATTCGTGTCACTGAACAAGGCGAGATGATCCGCTTTAAATTCGGTTTAGAAGAAATTGCCTTACAGAATTTAGAAATTTACGCAGCTGCGACACTTGAGGCGACATTATTACCACCGCCTGAACCAAAGCAAGAATGGCGAGATTTGATGCATACCATGACTGATTTATCGGTACAGGTTTATCGTCAAACGGTGCGTGAAAATCCGCATTTTGTGAAATATCTCCGTACTGTCACCCCCGAACTTGAACTACAAATGTTACCGCTTGGTTCACGCCCTGCGAAACGTAAAGTCAGTGGGGGGATTGAATCGCTACGTGCTATTCCGTGGGTATTTGCATGGACACAAATCCGTTTGATGCTTCCAGCATGGCTCGGTACTGGTGCGGCAATTAACCAAGTGATTGGTCAAGGTCAAAAAGCAGTTTTAGATGAAATGTTGGCTGAATGGCCATATTTCCAAACCTTGATCGACATGTTGGAAATGGTACTATCTAAAGCAGATTCTAATATTGCCTTATATTATGAAGCACATCTGACTGATGACGAAGACTTAAAAGTACTCGGTGCTGAATTACGCCAACGCTTACATGATGCCGTACAAACTTTATTGGCAATGAAAGGCGAATCTAAACTTCTTAGTTCAAATGAAGTATTAGACCAAGCCATGCGTGTGCGTAAACCGTACTTATTACCGCTACATTTATTGCAAGCTGAACTAATGAAACGTCGTCGTGCCTATTTGGCTGAAAAGCAAGCTGAACATACGCCTGTCGATCATGCACTGATGGTCAGTATTGCAGGGATCGCGGCAGGTCTACGTAATACAGGTTGATCTGATTGTTCTAAATTTAAACGAGAAATATCCAGTATATTTCTCGTTTTTACTTATAAAGTTAAAAAAATGTCGACTGCATCAATAAAAATAAAATCACCAAACATTTGGATGAAAAAAAATTAAGCAATTGCAAAATATTCAATTCGAGTATGTTTTCACATTTACAATTTTTAATACTTTGATTTTACTTATTAACACATTTTAATTATTTGACCACTTGGTATAAAACATCAATTTTCCCTAATAAATGCAAGCCCTTAGTTTGACTAAAATGATTAAAACTGACTTCAAACAAGCGTATGATGTGTCCAATTTGTCTTTCGAGTGCTCATTTTATGTCCAACTGGTTTCCCAAATGGCGTCCTTATACTGGCAGCATCGATGCAAGACCTGTAGGAACCAATGAATATTTACCCCCTGCGCAAAGTGTAGTCTTGGGGATTCAACATGCATTTGCCATGTTTGGTGCCACTGTACTCGCACCATTTTTAATGGGTTTTGATCCGAACCTTGCGATTTTAATGTCAGGGATTTGTACCATCTTGTTCTTCATCATGACAGGTGGACGAGTTCCAAGTTATTTAGGGTCTAGTTTTGCCTTTATTGGTGTGGTGATTGCAGCAACAGGTTATGCAGCTTCTGGTACAGGCGCAGCCAATCTGAATATTGCCCATGCCGCAGGCGGGATCATGGCATGCGGTATTTTGTATGCGATTTTCGGCTTTATTGTCATGGCAACAGGAACCAAATGGATTGAAAAACTCATGCCACCTGTGGTTACAGGTGCTGTGGTCATGATCATCGGTTTAAACCTTGCACCCGTCACCGTCAAAGGTGTTGCTGGCAACAACTTTAATATGTGGATGGCATTGGTCACCGTACTGTGTATGGGTTCAATTGCTGTTTTCACCAAAGGTTTATTGCAACGTCTATTATTATTGGTCGGTTTATTATTGGCTTATTTGATCTATTTCATTGTGTCTAATGTCATGGGAAATGGTACACCAATTAACTTTGCACCGATTCAAGAAGCGGCTTGGTTTGGTACGCCAACTTTCCACGCACCTGTTTTTGATGTCAATGCAATGCTGATCATTGCCCCAATTGCATTGATTCTTGTTGCTGAAAATCTTGGTCACATCAAAGCTGTCAGTGCCATGACAGGTGAAAATCTTGACCCACACATTGGTAAAGCCTTTGTTGCTGATGGTATTGCAACCACACTGTCAGGCGGTGTTGGTGCACCCGGTATGACCACCTATGGTGAGAACATTGGTGTCATGGCAGTCACCCGTGTTTACTCAACCATTGTTTTCGTAATTGCAGGTGTTTTTGCGATTTTCTTAGGATTTTCTCCAAAGTTTGGGGCAATCATTCATACCATTCCAACCGCGATTCTGACAGGTGCTTCGATTGTTGTCTTTGGTTTAATTACCATTGCGGGTGCGAAGATTTGGATCGAAAATAAAGTTGATTTTTCCAAGAATAAAAACTTAACGGTTGCAGCAGTGACCATCATTTTGGGTACAGGTGACTTTGCCCTTCAGTTCGGTGATTTCAACTTAGGTGGTATCGGAACTGCAACTTTTGCAGCCTTGATCTTGAACTGGTTCTTTAGTTTAAACGATAAGTCAGAATAATTTTAAAATAATCAATTGAAAGTTTTAGAGCAGTCGAAAGGCTGCTTTTTTATTTCACAATTCATACTTAGATCAAAGAATTAAGAATTTAAAAATAAGAATAATTGCTTCAAACTCAAATGAATTACAATCAAAAAAGCCCTTAACATAAAATGACTAAGGGCTTTGATGTTTTTAAATCATCTAAATAACTTTTGGATTGCTTTTAAATAACTTGCTAATCAACCACTAAGCCTGTTCTCTCTCCAACAACGCCTTTAAACATGGTGAAAAGAATAGGTGTCCTTGGTACATGCCTTTCACGGTTTTCACCATCACCATCACCCAAAGCAACATCAAGATTGCAGCAAATGCCAAACCTGCATCAACAATAAAATTGACATGGATTTGATGACCCAAATTCAACACTGCCAAAGTGAATACGCCCAATGGGAAAGTTAAACCCCACCAACCAAGATTAAATGGTAAATCTTTGGCAGCGTGTTTGAGTGTGGTTAAAATCGCAATCGCAAACCACCAAATCCCAAAACCAAGTAAGATAAAGCTTGCCACGATGCCTGCATTTTGGAAGAACACACCCAGTTGCTGCATCTGAATAAAGGCTAAAACTTGTGGTGCTTGTGCCCCTAAAACTAACAATGCCAAAGCACCTGTACCAATCGGTCCTAAAGCCAACCAACCTGTGATCGCCAACTCTTTACTTGGTAATTGATGCAATGCCAAACGCAACATCAAAATGCTCAAAATTCCAAAGGCAGGCAGTACAGACATGCCCCACAACACATAACTGGCGAATAGAATCCCAACCGCTTGCTGTCCTGCAGGTAAATGTGCCAATAATAAACCACCTGAAGTTGCAGCAACCTCACATGCTACAATTGGCAATAACCACATCGCAGTCATGGTCTGCAATTCGTGCTTTTGTTGACTGAACATGAAAAATGGCGCAATGATTCCGATCAGTACAGCCAAAATTGCATCGAGATACCACAAGCTTTGCGCAATTTGCACCGCAACATCACCATAAAGCGCGATACCATATTTTAAAAAGCCATTGATCACTGTCGCGAGTCCCATCGGTATCGCCCCTAAAAACAGTGCCATACTAGAATGAGAAAAAATCTGCCGTGCTTCATGAGGATAAATCAGCCAACGTAAAATATAGAGCACACTAAATGCGCAAAATAATAAAGTATTGAATTGCCACAAACCTGTACCTAATGCCCAAAACAACTCATGCGCAAAAGGAAATTCAGATATGATCAAGGCAACCACACCAGTACCCATAGTCATGGTGAACCAATTCGGAGTAAACTGACGAATCACGTCTCGCGTTTGATTCAATTGATAAAATGGCTTTTGCATCGCTTCATCCTCATTTCAGCAGATAAATTGATTATAAAAGCCACTATTAATAAATAAAATTGATTTGTTTTTATAAAATGAATCAATTTTCCTGATATAAAATAAATTATCAATAATTTTTTCTGGATAAAAACACAACAACAAAGACGAAACTGTGAGAATATGGCAATATATACCTTTCAAATTTTAAGCTTATTTTGAAATCATGCAGCTGTTACGTCTAAATGCCTTAGCACCGAATTTTCAATTGCCTCCGACCGCAGTGACGATCGGCAATTTTGATGGTGTCCATTTGGGACATCAAGCCATGGTTTCACAACTGAAAGACGTTGCCAAAACACAAAATTTAAAAACCTTGGTGATGATTTTTGAGCCTCAACCTTTAGAGTTCTTTAAAGGCTATGAAGCACCGCCACGTATTACGTCACTCAGAGAAAAAGTAGAATATTTAACTGAGCTGGGTGTGGACTATATTGCGATTGCTAAATTTGACAATCAATTCCGTAGTTTAAGCGCTGAAGAATTTGCTGATTTACTGAAAAATCAACTGAATGCACAAAGCTTGGTATTGGGTGATGATTTTCATTTTGGAAAAAACCGTCAGGGCAACAGCGAATTTTTAAAACAATATGGCTTTGCTGTCACCAACTTAAATACAGTTGATTTTAATGGTGAACGTGTCAGTTCGACCCGTATTCGCCAAGTCTTACAAGCAGGTGATTTATCACTGGCTGCAAAATTGTTGGGTCGTCCTTATAGCATGACGGGTCGTGTGCAATATGGCGATCAAATTGGGCGCACGCTGAATTTCCCAACCATTAATGTGCGCATGGGACGCCATCGTCCATGTCTCAATGGTATTTATGGCGTGGATGTGGTGTGTGAAACCCTGTCATTGACCGACAAAGTTAAAGCAGACAATCCTGCTAAATTGGGCGTTCAGGGTTACCAAGAAAATGCACTGTATGGTGCAGGTCATGTCGGTACGCGCCCAGCGATTAAACAGGAACATCCAGAATGGCGATTAGAAGTACATTTTCCTGATGTTTCTGCTAATCTGTATGGTCTGTTGATGCGGGTCACTTTCCTCGACTATTTACATGGTGAATTAAATTACCCATCTCTTGAAGCGCTACAAGCGGGAATTGATGATGATGTCGAGCGACTGCTTGAGTTTCGTAAAAACACCCCCAAATTTCCTTTTTAAACCCGATTTTTTATTGTAAAAACGCGTCAGCAATGGTGCTGATAATATTGGAAGACAACTTGCATGAGCGATAAGCAAACTCCTGAAAATGCTGTGGATTATAAATCTACGCTGAATCTACCAGGTACTGAATTTGCGATGAAAGCAAATCTCGCAGTACGTGAAGCGAAATGGTTGGAAGAGTGGTATGCCGACAACATTTATCAGCAGATTCGTGCATCGCGTATTGGCAAGAAAAAATATGTGCTCCATGACGGCCCTCCGTATGCAAACGGTCAGATTCATTTGGGTCATGCGGTCAATAAAGTCCTCAAAGACATCATCATTAAAAGCCGTGTCATGGACGGTTTTGATGCGCCATACGTACCAGGTTGGGACTGTCATGGTCTTCCAATCGAACTGAAAGTTGAAGAAAAAGTCGGTAAAGTGGGCGTAAAAGTTGATGCCTCTACTTTCCGTAAAGCTTGCCGTGAATATGCCAATACACAAATCGAATTACAGAAAAAAGATTTCGTGCGTATGGGTGTGTTTGGTGATTGGGACAAACCTTATTTGACTATGAACTTCAAACAAGAAGCGGACATCGTTCGCTCATTGGGTGAAATTGCCAAAGCAGGTCATATCGAACCAGGTCTTAAACCTGTCAACTGGTGTCTGGACTGTGGTTCTTCATTGGCTGAAGCTGAAGTCGACTATAAAGACAAAAAATCGGATGCAATTGATGTCGGTTTCGGTGTAGTTGATCTTGCTGATCTATCTGAAAAAGTCGGTGTGACTGTATCCAATCCTACAGACATCGTGATCTGGACAACTACGCCTTGGACGCTTCCTGCGAACCAAGCGGTTGCCTTGCATGCTGAAATTGAATACCAACTGGTTGAAGTTCAAACTGAACGTGGTACACAGAACCTAATCTTAGCTAAAGATTTAGTTGAGTCTGCGTGTGAGCGTTACAAACTTGAAAATCCAAAAGTATTGGCGGACTTTGTCGGTGCAAAACTTGAGAATTTAAAACTGCAACATCCATTGCTTGCAGAGCGTCAAGTGCCTGTGATTTTAGGTGAACACGTCATTGCAACCAGTGGTACAGGTGCGGTACATACAGCCCCTGGTCATGGTGTGGACGATTATAAAGTTGGCTTACAGTACAACTTGAAAGTGGACAATCCTGTAGGCGGTAATGGTGTGTATTTACCGACTGCACCGATTTTTGCAGGCGAGCACATTTACAAAGCCAATCCACAAATCATTGCAGCATTGAGCGAAAGCAACAAGCTTTGGGCACATGTGCCAATCATGCACAGCTACCCACACTGCTGGCGCCATAAAACACCAATTATTTTCCGTGCAACACCACAATGGTTTATCAGCATGGATAATAAAGGCTTACGTCAGGATGCTTTGAATGCCATTGAAAATGAGATCGGCTTTGTCCCAGACTGGGGTAAAAACCGTATCCAGTCGATGATCGAAGGTCGTCCAGACTGGTGTATCTCACGTCAACGTACTTGGGGTGTGCCAATCCCATTCTTCGTGCATAAAGACACCAATGAGTTGCATCCACGTACTCCTGAGTTGATCGAAGAAGTTGCCAAACTCATCGAGAAAGAAGGGATTGACGGCTGGTATAACCGTGATGCGTCTGAGTTTATCGGTGCAGATGCGGAACAATACAATGCAGTACGTGACACTTTAGACGTATGGTTCGACTCTGGAACAACGCATTATGCAGTACTTCGTGAACGTGAAGAATTGCAAGATCCTGCGGATTTGTATCTTGAAGGTTCTGACCAGCATCGTGGTTGGTTCCAATCATCATTGTTAACATCAATTGCGATCAACAAACGTGCGCCATATAAAGCTCTTCTTACTCACGGTTTCGTGGTGGATGAGAAAGGTCGCAAGATGTCTAAATCAATCGGGAATATCATTACCCCGCAAGACATCATCAAAGATATGGGCGCAGATGGTTTACGTTTCTGGATTGCTTCTGCCGACTATCGTTATGAAATGACGGCTGGTAAAGAAATCTTCAGCCGTGCGTCTGATGGTTATCGTCGTATCCGTAATACTTTACGTTTCTTATTAGCAAACTTGAATGGTTTCAAACCTTCGACAGACTGCTTGCCAGTCGATCAATTGATCGCGCTTGATCAATACATCCTGCAACGTGCGGCTGATGTACAGAAAACCATTCAGCAAGCTTATGAAGATATGAACTTCCATATCGTGACCAATGCTTTGACCAATTTCTGTATCAATGACTTAGGTGGTTTCTACTTAGACATCATCAAAGACCGTCAGTACACCACTAAAGCGGATTCACAAGCACGTCATTCTGCACAAACGGCCTTGTATCATTTGGTTCAAGCATTTGTACGTTGGATGTCACCAATCTTGAGCTTCACTGCGCAAGAAGCTTGGCCATTGATCCCTGAACAGTCTGAAAAATATGTGTTTACTGCGGAATGGTATGACATTCCAGTTTCATCAACTGCGAACCTGATCTCAGAAGCAGATTGGCAAACCTTGATCACGGTTAAATCAGCCGTGAACAAACAAATCGAAGCTGCACGAAATGCCAAACTGATCGGTTCTAACCTGTCTGCCAAAGTAGAACTTTGGGCAAATCCTGAGTTGAAAGCAGTATTGGATCAACTCGGTGATGAATTGCGCTTTGTCTTGATCACTTCAACTGTGATTGTAAAAGACTTTGATGCTGCACAAGGCGAAGCCACTGATCTTGAAGGCTTACGTGTTCAAGTGTCAGCAGCTGAAGGTGAAAAATGTGCACGTTGCTGGCATGTTCTGCCTGATGTAAATACACATCTTGAACATCCAGGACTGTGCGCACGTTGTATTATCAACCTTCCTACAGGTCAAGGCGAAGAGAGAAAATATGCCTAATCCACAGAATAAAAAGGGTTTATTCCAGTTTTATCCACACAATTTAATGTGGCTTGGACTTTCTGTCCTCGCCATCATTATTGATCAGTGGACAAAAAACATTGCAAGTACACATTTGACTTATGCAGATCCTGTACCTGTATTGCCCTTTTTAAATTGGACATTGCTACACAATTACGGCGCAGCCTTTAGCTTTTTGTCCGATGCAGGTGGATGGCAACATTATTTATTTACGGGTCTAGCAGGCATTGTATCCATCATTTTTATTTTTTGGCTGATGCGTATGCCAAAAAGTACGGTGATTTTACCGATGGCGATTGCTTTGATTCTTGGTGGTGCGATTGGTAATTTGATTGATCGTATCAGCTTAGGTTATGTGGTCGATTTCATTCATGTGTTTTACCAAAACCATCACTTCCCTGCATTCAATATTGCAGATAGTGCGATCACCTTAGGTACCATTTTATTGTTAATTGATACTTTCTTTTTAGAAAAGAAACGTATTCAAAATGCGGAAAGCGCAAAATGACTGACGAAATTATTAATCCGAATGAAGAAACCCGCGTTGCGGATGGTTCAAAAGTAGATCTTCATTTTTCTGTTGCGATCGAAAATGGCGTTGAAATTGACAATACCCGTAGCCGTGAAGAGCCTGTGAGCCTAGTCATGGGCGATGGCAGTTTATTGCCAGGTTTTGAAAAAGCCTTATTTGGTCTTCGTGCAGGCGACCGTCGTACCGTTAGCCTTCCGCCTGAAGATGCTTTCGGCCCTTGGAATCCTGAAAATGTGCAGAAATTTGACACTGTAAAATTCGAACAGCGTCCTGTTGAAGGTCACATGATGGAGTTTGAAGATAAAGCCAAGCAAAGCTTATTTGGTGTGATCAAAACTGTAGGTGAAGACATCACTGAAGTGGATTTCAACCATCCACTGGCAGGTAAAAACATTACCTTTGAAGTGGAAATTTTCAAAGTTACCCCTGCAGGTCAGCAAGGTGTGAAATTGATGTAATCGCATCAACAAATGTTAAAAAAGCTCCTGAGGGAGCTTTTTTGTTGAGGTTTTGAATAAAATATCATATGAATTTATCGGTTTATATTTTGAACCTTGTCAGAATAACTCACTAAGACAGCTCGCTTATTTTTCATTGTTTTGTTCGAGCTCATTGAACAACTCTTCTACAGTTTCAAAACGTGCTTTTTTCTTTTTAATCAACTCATCTGCTTCATTCATTGCCGCGACAGTTTGAGTATTCGGTACACGTACATCGAATGGAATGGCTTGTTCAGCAACAACACGAGTTAAAAAAATTCGGACAGCATCAGAAACAGATAATCCCATTGCTTTCAAAGCTTGCTGTGCTTGTAGTTTAGTTTCATCATCAATTCGTACATGCAACATAGAAGTTTGTGAAGTCATAATATTACTCACACTTTTGTATCTCATTTGAGACTCATCATTACATATAATAAAATAAACCGATGCATTTTTAATCACAAAATAGTAAATAGATATGAGTAACAACACCGTCATCTGTGCATTAACTCAGCTATAATCACGCTAAATAAATAATCCAATGACCACCATGCGCCTAGACTTTTTTGATCTACAACTCTTCCTCAATATTGTGGATACAGGTAGCCTAACCAAAGGTGCAGAGCGTTCATCCATCTCATTACAAGCAGCCAGCGAACGCATTAAAAAACTCGAACAACAATACTCAACACAACTTTTTACGCGCCATGCTTCGGGTGTCAAACTGACACTTGCTGGACAGACATTTGCGGAACAATCATTATTGTTGATCCAACAAGGTAAAAAGCTTGAACAAGCCATGTCAGCCTTTGCAGAGGGTCAAACCACGCAAATGACCTTGTGGTGTAATTCTTCCGCACAGAGTGAATATCTTCCCCTACTCCTACCCCAGTATTTAGTCGAAAATCCACATATTCAAATCGACCTACAAGAAGCTGAAAGTAGTGATATTATCCAAAATATCGAAAAAGGCGTTGCTAAACTTGGTTTAATTTCGAGCTTCTTTAATCATCATCAATTACAAACTTTAGAATTTTCTGATGATCCCTTGGTGCTGATTTGCCCACCCAATCATCAGCTCAAAGAAACCAAACAATTGCAATTGGCTGACATTCTCAGCTATCCATTTGTTGGGCTGATGCAATATCACTCACTACAACAATCTATTGAAAATCAAGCGAAATTACTCAATTGTGCAATTCAATATCGTCTTAGGCTACCCAACTTCGCTGCGATTGCTCAAGTGGTTGCCAGTGGCGTTGGTGTAGCTGTTATGCCAAAACGCGCAGCACAACGTTTAAATCAGCTTTATCATTTTCATCAAATTGAATTGGTTGGAGAATGGGCAAAACGTGAATTACTTTTGGCAGCTCAAAACTTTGATCAACTACCAACGGCATATCAACACTTCGCCCAATTTTTAATTTCACAGAAAGCAAAATTAATTTTGGATTAGATTGTTAGATGGATTTTAAATCACACCAAACTGATGAAACACTGAATACAAACCAAAAATCACCAAGCCACAAAAGAATACTTTACGAAATTTTTGCTCTGGAATGCGATAACGAATCTTGGTTCCCACCCACATTCCAATCAATGCAGGAATGAGTGCAATAAGAGATAATTTATAATCAATAGGCGTATTTTCCACTGGATTTAAATGAAGAAATACCGCCAAACAAATTGTTGAAACCGTAAAAGCCAAACCCAAAGATTGAACTAAATCATCACGTTTAAGTTGTAATGATTGCAAATAAGGTACAACGGGAATCACCACCACACCTGTTGCAACGGTCAAAGCACCACCTAAATAACCCATGATCGGAGAAAGCCATTTTTCATGTGGTGCAAGATTGGGCATGCTTTTGGAAAATAGCCCATACAATCCATAGAGTGCTAGCATTCCCCCCAATAAAGCTTCACTCTGAAAACCACCCTGTGAATGTCCTAAGGTTGGGAAAATACTCCAAATTGAACCAATGATAATTCCGAGTAATAAGGGATAAAAACGCCGCACTAAACGCCAAACATTGCCTTCAGCAAAGAGTTGCCAAAAATTGGTCACCATTGAGGGAATAATCAATAAAGTCGCTGCTTGGAAAGGACTAATCACTAAGCTTAATAACCCCATCGACACAGCAGGCAAACCTAAACCAATCGTGCCTTTAATCATTCCTGCAATGCCAAATACAGCAATTACAAAACCCATCATAACGTCATCACCTCAATATTCTGAAGCAATGCTACGTCAAAGTGAAAAACTGAAAAATCACTGTTTTTAGGAGAGAGCCTCAATAAAAAGTTGAGGCTAAATTTATATGACTATAAAACATGAATCGAAAAGCAATTACATCCGCAATGAAAACGAACAACTTGTGCAGGTTTTGGAATTTTCCCACGGCGTTTTGCTTTTGAATTTTCGATTTCTATTGCACGTTTAATTTCATTCAATTCTGCACGTGACAATCTTTTATTATTTCCTGTAGCGCTACGTTCTCTTTCACCTGCAATGCGAATGCCAGACATGGCTATTTTCCTGTTTATACTTCTGATCAATGTGAGCGATTTGCTCAATCAAAAACAATACGCTCAATATTAAGGACGAATCTCTTTTAATTCTCGTTGGATAAAATGCTGAATCATTTCGCGATACAACATCTCAACTAAATCAGGATTTGTCCCGACATCAAGCGCCTTTTGACGAACTTTATTAATCACTTGTTGCACACGTTCAGGAGATTGTACATCTTCAGCTGTACGCTTAAATCGAACCGCTTGATCCACATAATATTGACGTGTTGCAATTAACTCTATCAATTCTTGATCTAAATGATCAATGCGATCACGGACTTGCTCTAAAGATTCACATTTCTCTTTTTTCATCATTGGTTTCTTCTATATCCTGATCTTGCGTGATGTGTTGAGCTCTTTCTTGCTCATTTTCTGCTTTATACTTCTGTTCTAACACATTACTGAAAATACTTTCAATCATCCAAACACGATATAAACTATTAAATACGTAACGTTTTCCTTCAATACGCAATTCTAAAACAGGAAAATCAGGTTGATGCTTCTCAGCACACAATTGATCATTAGTTTTTAATAAGGCTTCCACATCCTCATCAGTCAGTTTTTCGATCCCCAAATCCTGCTGAATTTGCTGCACATGCGCTTTAAAGGATAAATCACGTCCTTTGGTCCACACTGCTTGTAAAATGTCGTACATGGCATCAATACGTTGTTCTTCAGGCACACTATAATAAAGTCGTGCCATATTGAGTGTACTGTCCACAGTTGGACGACAGAATGGCGTGAATTTGACTTCTGTCCGTTTAGAAAGACGCGTCGCCAAACTCCAATCAAAAAAGTCCCGACCGTGATAACTTAAAGGGTGCAAATTCAATTGAATATTATAATAATTTGCCAATTCTTCTTTGATATAAGCCAATAACAACCAACTAATCGGGTCTTCTAAAGCAATATATAAATCCAACTCTGGATGCATGGCTTGAATTTCAGCAAGCTCTTCTGCATCACTCATCAAATGTTCACGCCATTCAATGTGATTAATCAGGAAAATTGGATTATCAATTAAAAGTTTTTGCTGTTTTAAACGGCGGGTTAAACGTAATAAATCATCAACCGCGTGGTATTTACGACCACCAAACTCAAAATAACTTTCTAAAACAGGGGTCTGATCAAAAATTCGTTCGGGAAAACTTTGTGGTTTTTGATGCTTACTCGCCATCACGTACAATGTACGCAATTTGCCATATTGCTGTTGCCACAACATATGAAACACATCTTCGAGTAAATATAGAAAGTTCTGACCTGTAAGCGGTGTATTTCTCAGAATTGTTTCCGCTTGTTGTAATGCTTCTGGAGTGGGTTGTTCTGGTTTTTCATCGTCATAACTAAAACGATGTTGATTTGCTAAGATTCTGGCATCTTCTAAACTATAATTGCGCCATTCTTCTATAGACATGCCATTGGGGGGTTCTGCTGAAGTATTGGAAATAATGACTTTCAATGGTTTCAAATCATCATTTAAAATTTCTTCTAATTGCGGCAATTGCTGAACCGCAAGATAACTATAAACATCATCCAAACGCAAATAAATACTCAGCCCTTGCTCCGTAGATAACACCTCTTGTCGAACAGGTTTCTGGTAAAACCAACTCGATCGGATTGGATCAAACCAACGGCGTAACAGTGACATGTGGGGGCCTCTAAAAAGCACTGAATAAATAAAAATACGTGAGTGAAACTCGTTCAAGCATATCATTCATTGACTGGAGATGCTGAAAAAAATAATCTAAATCAGATCACGAAAAATTTATAACAATTCCTTTAACAATGATCAATATCCTAAAACCTACGAAAAGTGACGTAATTCGGTCAATACAATAAAAAAGCACCCAGCTTGTGAGTGCTTTAATGATGTAAATAAAGTTTAAAACTTAGATTTCGCGTACAGCACCTTTCGATGCACTTGTCGTATGCATTGCGTATGCTTTCAATGCTTTAGAAATCTTACGAGGACGTGGTTCAGCAGGATGCCAACCTTTTTCCTCTTGTGCAGTACGACGAGCAGCCAAAGTTGCATCATCTACAGCTAAATTAATCGTACGATTTGGAATATCGATTTCGATCAAATCACCATCTTCAACCAAACCAATAGCACCGCCTTCTGCTGCTTCAGGAGAAACGTGACCAATCGAAAGACCTGACGAACCACCTGAGAAGCGACCATCTGTTAATAGCGCACAGTCTTTACCTAAACCTTTTGATTTTAAATAACTGGTTGGATACAACATTTCTTGCATCCCAGGACCACCACGTGGACCTTCATAACGAATTACAACCACATCACCCGCTTTGATACCACCGCCTAGAATGCTTTCTACCGCAGCATCTTGGCTTTCAAATACACGAGCTGTACCATTAAATTTGAGGATTGAATCATCAACGCCCGCAGTTTTTACAATACAACCTTCTAAAGCGATGTTGCCGTAAAGTACAGCCAAACCACCATCTTGTGAGAATGCATGTGCAACATTACGGATCACACCACCTTCACGGTCGCCATCTAAGCGAGAATAATAACGGTCTTGTGAGAATGCAGTTTGCGTCGGTACACCACCCGGTGCGGATTTAAAGAAGTTGTAAACATCTTCATCTTCAGTACGGATAATGTCCCACTTGTCCAAAGCATCTTTTAAGGTTTTTTCATGTACTGTAGGCACAGAAGTATCCAATAATCCTGCACGGTCTAATTCACCCAAGATCGACATGATTCCGCCTGCACGGTGAACATCTTCCATATGGACATCTTGTTTCGCAGGTGCAACTTTACACAGTACAGGTACTTTACGCGATAAACGATCAATATCGGTCATGGTAAAGTCAACTTCGGCTTCATTTGCCGCAGCCAATAAATGAAGTACGGTATTGGTTGAACCACCCATTGAGATATCTAAAGTCATCGCATTTTCAAACGCTGCTTTAGTGGCAATTGAACGTGGTAGCAAGCTGTAGTCATTTTGCTCATAGTGACGTTTCGTGATCTCTACGATTAATTGACCTGCTTTTTCAAATAATTTTTTACGGTTGGCATGAGTTGCAAGTGTTGAACCATTACCAGGTAAAGATAAACCTAATGCTTCAGTTAAGCAGTTCATCGAGTTGGCAGTAAACATACCTGAACATGAACCACAGGTTGGGCATGCAGAACGCTCGTATTCTTTGACTTCTTCATCAGTAAAACTGTCATCTGCCGCAACGATCATCGCATCAACAAGATCGATTGCGTGTTCATTGCCACGAATTTTGACTTTACCCGCTTCCATTGGGCCGCCTGAAACGAATACCACTGGAATGTTTAAACGCATAGATGCCATCAACATCCCTGGGGTGATTTTGTCGCAGTTTGAAATACAGACCATCGCATCTGCACAGTGTGCATTGACCATGTATTCAACAGAGTCCGCAATCAAGTCACGTGAAGGCAGTGAATAGAGCATGCCATCATGCCCCATGGCAATACCATCATCCACAGCAATGGTGTTAAATTCCTTTGCCACACCACCCGCTTGTTCAATTTGACGAGCAACCAATTGGCCTAAATCTTTAAGGTGAACATGACCTGGTACAAATTGGGTAAATGAGTTGACCACTGCAATGATTGGTTTACCAAAATCTTCATCTTTCATTCCTGTTGCGCGCCATAAGCCACGCGCACCAGCCATATTTCTTCCATGTGTCGATGTTTTTGAACGATAATCTGGCATTATAATTTCCAACAATATTTGAGCTGAAATGAATGATTGAATTCATTTTGGCAGAATAAAACTGATAATCAGTCGAAATATATACACATCATACTATAAGTTCACATAGAGCCAATGCTCTTATGTACGCTCTTTTTTTAAACAAGACGTGTTATGTTCTATTTCAACAGACTTTATAGGTAAATTGAATATTGATGTTTAATATAACGCTATAGCATCCGATAAAACACACCACTTGCATGAATAATTTTTTATTTTTTAATAAAAAAAATTTATTATTATTTAATTTAACCTAAATTTTATTTTATAAAAAAGACTTCCGAAGAAGCCTTTTAAGATTTAACATTTGAACAATCTTATTTCTGTTTAATCAAATACAGCCCTGTACATTGCTTACCCGCAGCATCAATACAAAGTTCAGCAGTTTTAGCAGAAAGCCATTTTAAACTTAAACGAATATCAGCATTGGTATAGTCAACAGCTTGATTGCCACAACTCGGTTGCTTATTATCCGTTTTGACCTTCATCGCTAAAACATCTAAATCTTGTGCTGCTTGACTTCTCAATATCGCAAAATCACCCGTCATTTTCTTTTGTTTAGCACTATAATTGAATTGTCCAGGCTTGGTAAATTGGTAAGTTTCAGTACATTGCATTTTCGCATTGTATATAGACCATGTACCCCAAAAGTCATTAGTTAAATTAACTTGTTTTTTATCAAAAGCTTGTGCTTGAAAAACCAATCCAAGACCAAGCACCGCAATTGCTATTTTCTTCATTCATTTCTCTCTAAGTTTTATATCGTTATAAATCAGATATTAGTTATTTGGACGTAAGTAGACTGGACAGTTTTTTCCTAAAGCATCTAAACAAAAATATATTTTTTTATCCGACTCTTTCTTTAAAAAATTGGTTGTAGATGTACCTGATTGATTAACTCTACTTCCTACACAATCAGGCTGCTGATTATCTGTGACAAGGCTAATCACCACCGCAGGCAGTTCAAAACCGTTGTCTTTTGAAAGGAAGCTATATGTCCCTGTCACTCGTTCTTGATTACTCTCAATAAACACTTCACCTGAAGGCATAAAATGATACTGTTCAACACACATTGTCCCTGGTTGGACTAATCCCCAATTTGACGTTTGCTTTAATAGGTCGATTACCGTTGTTCTATCAGCCCACGCTGACATCGATATTGTTATCAATAAACCTAAAGGTATGAATCTCTTTTTCATTGTTTCACCAAATTTAATTTTATCTTCATTACACT
The DNA here is from genome assembly GCF_004209125.1 of Acinetobacter sp. WCHAc060033. Lineage (NCBI taxonomy): Bacteria > Pseudomonadati > Pseudomonadota > Gammaproteobacteria > Moraxellales > Moraxellaceae > Acinetobacter > Acinetobacter sp. WCHAc060033. Next base: position 74,587 of record NZ_SGSW01000021.1, read on the forward strand.
TTTTTGCTTACCATGTAATGTTCACTCGGCGATTTGGGGCTAAACATTCAACCAGCTGAATTTTTTTATTCATCTCAGTGCATTTTTGATATACATCAGTTTTACTTTCGGCCGAATATTCAATCTGATCCGCAGGAATACCTTGTTGTTTCAATAGTTCTACAACTGTATTCGCTCTTGCTGCTGATAACTGTTGATTATATTGAATTGATCCTAAACGATCAGTATAACCTGCGACAAGTATTTTTTTATTTGCATTACGTTGTTTGATTTGGCTGGCAACTTTTCCAATGACTTCTGGATTTTTCACCCCTTTTAAGTCTGCATGATCGAAATAGAATAGAATACTTGCAGAGTGATCTGTTTGCACTAAATCTGTCTGCTCTGTATCAGATTGATTATTGACTCCCCAAGCCATAAGCCCTTGGCATTGCTCACCTTTCCAGTTCAAATTCTCAGATAAATAGTTTTTATCAAAATCAATCCGTAACTGGCAACGCTTATATTGGTTTGAATTGGGTTCTCGAATATCTAAGATATAATTCCATGTTTTAACCGCAAATAACCCCACAGAAAAATGTGGTTCACCCAAAATATGACGAATTTGATCCTTGGTTAAACCCTGATCTAAACGTGCAACATTGTCGTATTCATAACGATTGACTTGCTTTAAGTAACTGTCTTTTACATCAGGAAAATGTACTTCTTGAGGATCATTGATTGGTGACTCAACGGCATGACTAAAAGACATCACAAGACCACTGATTACACTAAACAGAATTTTTTTATTCAATGTTTTCATTTTTTATCTCTCTAAAATAGGGAAGAAAGGAAGATCCGAAGACCTTCCTTGTGATTTTTTAGTCAATGACACCACTGATACCAATACGGACACTTGGATCACCTTGTGAAGCTGCTGCAACGCCACCAGTAATTGACCAACGTCCATTATCAGCCGTTTTTCGTAAGGTCACACCGACAGCATTTTCACCACCATGATATGCCGCACCTGCTGCATAGGTATATTTACCAGGGACATAAGGTGCTGACTCAAGTGCCATTGCAGCTGCGATACCTGCATTGGCTTTTTTCTCTACATCATCAATTTTGTTATTGGTGATACGGAATGCATCGTCAAGTTTATTGCTCACATTATCAATCTTATTACTCAATGCCTGATCCGCTTGGTTCAACGCATCTATCGCGCCACCGACATTATCAAGCTTCTTATCACCGACTGTATAACTTGGTGCAGTAAAGCTTTGAGTAATATTGTCATAGCCTGCACCACCACCAAGGTACTTAGCTACAGTATCAAGTTGTCCAACATTTACTGCATCATTGGTTGCTTTACCATTAGCAACTCCAGTCACTACACGGTTACCATCTTTACTTGCCACATTGACTGTTGCACCACCAGTATCACCACCTACTGTAATTTCTCCATTAGGATCTTTCTGTTTCACAACACCTAAAGCACCATTATTGATGTCGTTTTTGATATTGGTAATATCTGAACTATTTTGAGTAATCTGACCTTGTAAATTATCACGCACCTCTGCAAGTTGACCACCATTCACAGCATCTTTAGAGCCTTGAGCAACATTACCATTTTTAACATTGGTAATAATTGTTCCATTTTCACCTTCTAATGTGAGTTGATTTTTATTGATCGTACCATCAGTATTTTTGTCATACTTCGCTGCTTGATCATTATTTTGACTAGCTTGGGTCATTACATTGTTAATCGCTGTATCAAATTGATCTTTATTTACAGCATCAGTTTTATTCACGCCTGCAGCAACATTGCTAATCACTTTATTACCAGCATTGATACCTGCCGAACTGAGGCTTGGTCCACCTACAATATAAACACCACCTGAAGTAACCGATGTATTTCCTACGGTTAATCCATTTGCATTCAATACATTACCAGCAGCATTAATTGAATTCACAGTAATGTCATCTTTTAACTTAACTGATAGTTTTGCATTACCATCCGTATCGTTTACTTGATTGACATCAATGTTACTACTGCCTGCAAATTCAACCGCTTTAGTTGGCTTAATCACTTGGCTAGTGCCATTTGCTTTCACTGTCCAACCTGCATTTGCTGCGCCGTTCGCATCTGCAATTTTTTGTTCAAGTGCTGATTTAATCGTATCAACTTGACCACCAGTCACTGCATCTTTTGAACCTGCTGCAACTGAACCTTCACCTACACCTGTGATGATTTTGTCATTGGCATTGATACCATCTTTGCCAACTGTCACACCACCTGCGTTTAAGCCATCTTTGCCTACAGTGACTGCACCGTTATTGATGTTTAGACCATTCGCACCATAAACAGTCGTATTGGTTCCATCTTTAACTGTGGTTCCTGTAGCCGTTTGAATCGTCGTGTTGCCTTTACCATCAGTCGTTTCTACTGAAGTTAAGCCAACTAGATCTTTGTTCAAGCTGAAATCAATAGTATTGTCTTTTTTAACAACTGTAAGATTCGCTTCATTATTCGCTGTACCTATATCAACTGTATCGCCAGCTTTGATCGCTGCACTGCCTGTACCATTGCTTGCTAGGTTCCAACCTGCATCCAACGCACTGATTGCATCGCCGACATTGGTTTTATCTACACCATTGACTGTATATTTCGGTGCACTGATGTTACCTGTAGCTGAATCGTATTTCGCTCCGCCACCCAATGCATTCGCTGTACTTTGACCTACATTGTTTGTTGCATCTTTGCCGTCTTGTCCTGCTTTGGCAATTTGGCTTTCTAGATCAGTTTTGATCGTGTCAACTTGACCACCAGTGACTGCATCTTTCGAACCAGCTGCAACTGAACCTTCACCAACACCGGTGATGATTTTGTCATTGGCATTGATTCCATCTTTTCCAACTGTCACACCTCCAGCATTTAAACCATCTTTGCCGACAGTCACTTCACCGTTGTTGATGTTTAGACCATTCGATCCGTATACCGTTGTATTGGTGCCGTCGGTAACTGTGGTTCCTGTTGCTGTTTGTGTAGTGGTGTTGCCTTTACCATCTGTCGTTTCTACTGAAGTTAAGCCAACTAGGTCTTTGTTCAAGCTGAAATCAATAGTGTTGTCCTTTTTAACAACTGTAAGGTTCTCTTCGTCATCTGCTGTT
>NZ_SGSW01000210.1:0-323 GCF_004209125.1 Acinetobacter sp. WCHAc060033
AATCAAGTGATACTGCTTACCTAATGTAATTAAAATATCTTCAATTACATCATCTAATTTTAATGCTTTAGCAACTTTGCGCTTAGCACGAACAACTTCAGTATTACCTGCTGCTGCTAATTCTAAGTCTAAGCCAGTACCAGCTGTAGCTAAAGATAAACCACTTTCGCTATCTACTAATGCAGCGCAAACGAAACCATCGATATCAGTTAATTGATCTAGTGTAATACGAGCCATGAGCGTCCCCGTTTCTATTTAACATTGTTGTTCATTTTAGTAATTCAATTTTTATTTTGCTTTACTAAAACACTTTACTATTTAGC
>NZ_SGSW01000211.1:0-320 GCF_004209125.1 Acinetobacter sp. WCHAc060033
TCGATTAACTTTTGTGGTTGAAGCGGCCCAGTTTCTTCAACACACCTTCTAAAAAATCAATTTCTAATGCCTGCTCACCGATTTTTGCATGTAGTTTTTTTAGATCGATGGGTGGTTCTGTTGGAGCTTTTGATTGATCGAAAGCTTGCGAGGAAGCTGAAATCAGTTGATTTTTCCAGTCGATAATTTGGTTTTGATGAACATCAAATTCAGCACTCAATTCAGCAAGTGTTTTTTCTGCTTTAATCGCAGCAAGTGCTACCTTAGCTTTAAAATCATTTGAATGATTTCTTCTTGGTCTACGTGCCATAAAATACTCC
>NZ_SGSW01000212.1:0-317 GCF_004209125.1 Acinetobacter sp. WCHAc060033
TGGATTAAATTGGACCGCACCAAATTACAGTACGCTTTGCAGAAGACAAAAGCATATTGATATTGCAATCAGCTACCAAAAAGGTAGCGATGGGCTGCATCTACTCATAGACTCTACAGGCATGAAGTTTCTAGGTGAGGGCGAATGGAAACGCAAGAAACATGGACCTGAATATCGTCGCCAATGGCGTAAACTTCATATTGGTATAGATGCTGAAACCCTTCAAATACGCGCTATTCAACTCACTACAAATAATGTGAGTGATTCACAAGTGCTTGGTGATTTACTCGATCAGATTCCACAAGATGAGCAGATTG
>NZ_SGSW01000213.1:0-300 GCF_004209125.1 Acinetobacter sp. WCHAc060033
AATTTTGGTGTTTCACCCGCGGCTGGTGCAGGGATGATCAAGCCTGGGGTGCTATCGTTGGTGCTTGTACCTGTACCGAATGTGCCTTGTACGGGATCGGTATTGTCCAAGTACTGTGTCGGGGCTGCTGGCGCTGTTGGTGCTATGGTGTCCACAGTCAATGTTAATGCTGGGCTTGGATCGCTTTCATTACCCGCTGCATCCGTCAAGGTGTAGCTTAAGTCATGTTCACCTTCAGACAACGGAGTCGTTGGTGTCAAGGTGCCTGTCGCTGCATCATAGGTCGCATCGACTGCTGCG
>NZ_SGSW01000214.1:0-289 GCF_004209125.1 Acinetobacter sp. WCHAc060033
TGACTCACTTCAGATTTCAGTATCTAAGCAAGCTCAGCTGCTGAAAGTCTCCCGTGGTTGTTATTACTATCGCCCAAAACCTGTGAGTGCATCAGATCTGAAGCTGATGCGGTGTATGGATGAGTTACATATGCAATACCCTTTTGCAGGTAGCCGTATGATGCGTGATTTGTTGAATCGTCAAGGACATCATATAGGACGACGTCATACACGTACTTTAATGAAGAAAATGGGCATTAATGCGTTATATTGCAAACCAAATTTAAGCCAGGCTAATCAAGCTCACCGC
>NZ_SGSW01000215.1:0-284 GCF_004209125.1 Acinetobacter sp. WCHAc060033
AATTTTTAAAAGTTGGTTTGCTAGGATTTAAACAATAAGCGATTACTGCCGACATAATATTCACCATAAAATTATTAACCGAACGGTGACGTGAATGATCTATTTGATGCAAATTTTTTAATTGATCATTCACTGTTTCTATCAAACCACGTCGTGATAATAATTGCTTCTCAAGTAATGTTTTTGAGTCTTTTTGCTTCATATTTTTCCGCGAAGGTGTCAATAATTTTAGCCCTCTTGCTATTAATGCTTCTTTTTTTGTTCTACTTAAATAACCCTTATCA
>NZ_SGSW01000216.1:0-270 GCF_004209125.1 Acinetobacter sp. WCHAc060033
AATTTTAAGAATAGAAAAGCAACGCTTTTCCTTAAAATTTAAGCAAAAAGCTATGCTTTGCGCAGGCTTTAATCGAAAGAAGTCCTAGATTATAGAAATTAATAAGAAGTCAGCGTATTATACGCGTCTTGTTAACTTCTGTGATTTATCACAGTTTACTACGCATTGACGAGATGGTAGTTAATCATTAACAGAATATATTTGAGTTGAAATAAATTGTTCATACTCGTTTTAATTAACCTAACAAGCAATTGTGAAAGTTAAATGAAA
>NZ_SGSW01000217.1:0-266 GCF_004209125.1 Acinetobacter sp. WCHAc060033
GTTGCATCATCACCTGTACCTGGGTTGCCTGTTAGGTCTTCGTAGCTGTTCGCTGGAACTTCGACTTTGACTTCGCCATCAACATTTGGTGGGATTTGTCCTGTCCAAGTAATACCACCATCCGTTGAGGTGAGTGGTGGAACTGTCACAGGGTTGCCATCTTTGTCTTTGAGTGGATTGCCGTCTTTGTCCGTGATCACAATGTCTGTGCTCGGATCAATCGTGCTTGGGTCCACATCTGGATCAAAGGTCACTGTGATCTTACC
>NZ_SGSW01000218.1:0-262 GCF_004209125.1 Acinetobacter sp. WCHAc060033
GTAAAAATCAATGGTAAAGCCACGTTGATCGACTGCACGATACAGATAAAACCATCTTCCATTCACTTTTACATAAGTTTCATCAATATGCCATGTGCCGAGATGTGTAGGATTACGCCAATACCAGCGTAAGCGTTTTTCTATTTCAGGAGCATAACGTTGAACCCAACGGTAAATAGTAGTGTGATTAACATTTACACCGGGTTCGGAAAGCATTTCCTGAAGTTCACGATAGCTGATGCCATATTTACAATACCAGCGT
>NZ_SGSW01000219.1:0-260 GCF_004209125.1 Acinetobacter sp. WCHAc060033
ATGAGAAGGTGGCGGCATGATTAAACATGACTTAATTGAGCAAGTTGGTGGGATTGAAAGGGCGAGAGAGATTGTGGATGGTGCGCCTGATAAAACTGCCGACACGTACTGTGTTGGTGATTGGGGTATTGCTTACTTCTCACTAGAGTTTAAATCGGTTTGGTGCGCAGAAGATAATGATTGGTTTGATTCAGATTACGAAACGATAGATGAGCTAGGTTGTGATTATAAAACAGTAATTGCACTTAAAGACCTCCGCA
>NZ_SGSW01000022.1:0-73364 GCF_004209125.1 Acinetobacter sp. WCHAc060033
AAATCACCTTCTCTTTCAGGCTGAAAAAGCACTTTTTCAATTTTAATCTTCATGGTATGACCATCTGGTTGTGGCCATTCAATTTCTTGACCTTCAGCTAAACCAAGAATTGCAGCACCCACAGGAGCAACGATGTTCACTTGACCTTTATCACCGTGAAAATCATGCGGATAAACCAAAGTGATTTCTGTCGACTCTGTAGCAGGTGCAATAGTAATCAACACTTTTGCATTCATTGTCACAACATTGGTTGGAACATCTTGTGGTGCAACAACATCAGCTCGCGCCAATTCTTCTTCTAAATGTTGCATTGTTGGCGTCAATTTCGCCTGATGCTCTAACATCGTTTCAAGTCGGTTTAAATCTTGTTCAGAAATAATAATATTCGGTTTTGCCATGTGCTTAATTCCTTTGACCTTTCACATCATTTGCTATAGCAGTGATCATTTTAATAAATTCTATTTCTTTTATAACAGATATTTATATCGTAAGTGGAACTATTCCACTTTTTACTTCAGCATAAAAAAAGCCCCCTTGAGGGGGCTTTCTCAAGTCAATGCTTATTTTACATAAACTGGGAATTTAGCACATACCGCTTCAACTTTCGCTTTCACAGTATTGATCACAGCTTCATCACCTTTCGCATCAAGGATATCTGCAATCCAACCAGCCAAGTCACGAACTTCAGCTTCACCGAAACCACGTGTAGTTACAGCAGGCGTACCAATACGGATACCAGATGTAACAAATGGAGAGCGTGGATCATTTGGTACAGAGTTTTTGTTCACAGTAATGTGAGCAGCACCTAACCATGCATCAGCATCTTTACCAGTAACATCTTGCTTAATTAAAGACAACAAGAATAAATGGTTTTCAGTACCACCAGAAACCACATCATAACCACGAGCGATCAATACTTCAGCCATCGCTTGAGCATTTTTAACCACTTGTTGTTGATATGTTTTGTATTCAGGTGCCATCGCTTCTTTAAAGCAGATTGCTTTAGCCGCTACAGCGTGAACTAAAGGACCACCTTGGTTACCTGGGAATACAGCAGATTGAAGTTTTTTCTCGATTTCTTCATTTGCTTTTGCAAGGATTAAACCTGAACGTGGACCACGTAAAGTTTTATGTGTAGTCGTTGTTGTTACGTCAGCAATTTGAACTGGGCTTGGGTAAACACCCGCAGCAACTAAACCTGCAACGTGTGCCATATCTACGAATAAATATGCGCCAACTTTGTCCGCGATGTCACGGAAACGTTGCCAATCAACGATTTGGCTATAAGCAGAGAAACCTGCCACGATCATACGTGGTTTGTGTTCTACAGCTAAACGCTCAACTTCTTCGTAATCGATTTCACCAGTTTCTGGGTTTAAACCGTATTGAATTGCATTATACGTTTTACCAGAGAAGCTAACTTTAGCACCGTGAGTCAAGTGACCACCGTGAGCAAGGCTCATACCTAATACTGTATCACCAGGATTAAGAAGTGCTAAATAAACTGCTGAGTTTGCTTGTGAACCCGCATGTGGTTGAACGTTAGCATAATCAGCACCGAATAATTCTTTAGCACGATCAATCGCCAATTGCTCGATCACATCTACATATTCACAACCGCCGTAGTAGCGTTTGCCTGGATAACCTTCCGCATATTTGTTAGTGAGTTTTGATCCTTGAGCTTCCATTACTGCTGGTGAGCAATAGTTTTCAGATGCGATCAACTCAATATGAGCTTCTTGACGAGCATCTTCTTGAGCAATTGCTTGAGCGATTTCTGGATCAAATTCAGAAATAGAGATATTGGCGAACATTAGCGAGGTCCTATGAATTAGGGCTTTTAAGCCGTGCTAAGATTGCGCGCATTGTAACATGAAATAATCGCTTATACAGAATGAAGTTTGCTCTGTTTTAAATAAAAATGGTTCATGCTTAAAACACGAACCATTTGATTAAAATATGATGATTTTAATATCCATCATGATGTACATAATCATGAATTTATTGAGCAGGCATCATGCTTTTCACATCATTCACAATATTCGCTAAATTTGCCGTGTACGCGGTGGTATGATCCCACTCCGCTTCAGTACGATACGTTATGTTACTTTGTTTCGCACCATCTCCTGTGAGTAAAAAGTCTGTCACTTTTTTCGGTACTGTTGCATCCGCACCACCCTGATAAATAATCACAGGCTGATTAAGTTTAACTTGTAACGGTTGAGACTCTGAAATAAGGAATGTGCTCACAGCAGATAATTCAAGAAAATTACTCTGTGTTCTTGGATAACCTTCTAGTGAATAATTATTTTCAGACGCATATTTCATCATCCCGCCTCCCAACGTCAGCCCGACATCCCCTGAACATAATGTTTCAGCAGATTGTGCTAGTGTATCTGTTGGGGATTTAAAAACCTGACTAAAAGTTAGTTGTGGATTTTTATTACGTAAGCCCGCTGTAATCAATGCCGTATAGGTATCTAAAGAAGCCAATGTTGAAATTTTAGCACTTAAATCAGTCATTTCATTTGCTTGCGCTTCACCACCCAGCAAAATTAAAGACAGATTAGATGCAGGTGCAACAGCAATCGTTCCTTTATAGTTCAATTGTGCTCTTGATGCATATTGAGCAGCACCTAATGCAGCTTGTCCACCTTGAGAATGTCCAATCGCCAACCAATCCTTACTGACAGGCTTACCTTGTTTTTTAATATAATCTCGTGCAGCTACGACAGCATCTGTAATCGAATAAGCTTCACTTTTTAAATTTAAGAATGGATGTGCTTCACGACCACTTGGCTCACCTAAACCTTCATAATCTGGCGCAACAACCACATAACCCTGAGCAAGTAATTGCTTCAATAATACTTCTGTCCCTTTTAAACCTTGCTGACTTGGTGCGCATTTGTCCGCTACACCTGTAGTCCCATGCGCCCATGCAACCACAGGCCAACCTGCTGCTGGCGGTGTAGTTTTAGGCGTAAACACCAAAGCTGTTGCTTGAGTCTCGGTGCCATTCACCCCTTTCATCTTATAAGTCATTAAAACACTTTCAGCTGCGACGGCACTCATATCATCTTTAGAATAAGCCGTTGGGATTCCCACAACTGGATTGGTAATATTATTGGCATTCGGATCAGTACTCCCAATGATTGAACTACCATTATCATCACTATCATTACAAGCACTTAGGATTAAACCAGAACTTAAAATGAGCACCGTTAACAGATTTCTTTTCATGTGACTTATCCTTAAACACAATTTTAAAATTTTGTATGCAAACTACATTTCGCACGTTAATTCATCAATACGTCAAAAAAATATGTTAGGCAAGCATTTTTATAGCGAATTTTTAACAATCATTCTATAAATCAAATAAGCTCTATAAGTAGATTAAAATTTAAGAATAACAGCCAACTTATTGAGAATTTTTTTAATCTCGCCATCACATTTTGGTCATTCAAAAATTATGGACATCGGATATTGATAATAAAGTTGTCGTTAAAATAAAAATATCACGCTTTAAATTGTATTCATTTCTCAAAAACGCTAGTGTAATAAAGTTTTCCGTTTTACTGGCTTGGGAATAAAAGGCATGCAGGCAATTATTTTAGATACTGAAACTCATACGCTGAATGGTTTACCCATTGAAATTGCTTATGCACCGATCCAAATTCAAGCTGGCAAACTCAGTCTAGACCGCGAAAAAATGTTTGATCAGCTCTATAGCATTGGCGATGAAAAAATCGCTTTCGGTTCAATGGCTGTGCATCATATTTTAGAATCAGATTTGATCGGACAACCGAATTTTTCCAGTTTTACATTACCCTCAGACACGACCTATATCATTGGACATAATATTGATTATGATATTCGTGCAATTCAACAATGTGGCGTAGATACATCTCAGATCAAAGCCATTTGTACCCTTGCCCTTGCGCGTTTAGTTTGGCCAGATGCCGAAGCGCATAATATTTCCGCACTGATTTATATGATCAGTAAAGGCAGTGAAAAAGCACGCGAAATGTTAAAAGGTGCGCATCGTGCAGATGCAGACATTATTTTGACTGCCAATATCTTAATGCATATTATTTATCATTTGAAAATTCAAACAATTGAAGAGCTTTATGAGGCATCAGAAGATGCCAGAATCCCACGTAGTATCAATTTTGGGAAGCATCGTGGTACTGCGATTGCAGAATTGCCTAACGATTATGTGCAATGGTTGCTTCGTCAGGAAGACTTAGACCCATATCTGCGTAAAGCACTCGAAAATGCGAATTTAATCACACTTTAAGCTTATGATTTGTAATAATAAAGTCATATTAGTGTAATTTTCATTCTTTATCCTAGAGTCATTTTATTGGGGAATAAATTGACTCATGGAACATTATATTAAAACTGATTTAGGCATTCAGGCATTACAACAGCGCTCTTTTCAACTTAATGCCCGCCAAAGACAGCTCTTACTTTTGATCGGAACAGATGACTTTAAAATATTGAATAGTGGATTAAAACAACGCCTAGCCACACCTGAACTGATTCAACAACTCGAAGATTTGGGGCTCATTTTTCAAAATCAAACTCATCAAGCAAATCCCATCACAATTGAATCTACTCAGCGCCAACAATCCCCTGTTCAAATTATAGACACAAAAAATTCAAATCAAAAACTCGAATCAAAGAACAAAGAATACCCTACTGAGATTACTTCACAGCAAGACTCTAAAGAATCATCAACATCCAACATTCAAGTCAGTGAAAAGTTAATTGAAAATGTCCAAGCCAAACCAATACTCGAAAATGTTGTTAAAACCGTAGAATCTATTCAATCCGAACGTATAAGTCTTTCTTTTAATGAAATTCAACAAACAATGTCTAATTTATTGCAAACCCATTGCGGACTCATGGCAAAGCAACTCATCGTCAAAATACAACAGGCGACATCAGTACGTGAATTAAAACTTTGCCAAATGCAATGGATTACCGCTTTACAGGAATCAAGAATTTCACCGATCCTACTGAATCAAACCATGCAGCAAATCAATTATTCATTACAACATTTACAATCATCTTAAATAAAGTAGATTTGCCAATTTTACAATCTTGATTTAGATAAATCAGAAGATCAACTTAGCGCTTTTAAAGTGCTTCTCAGTCTTTTTTTGTCTAATTTTTTAAATTTTAAAATAAACTTATCAATAACTTGTGAAATTTCACCATAAAATTAAAACAATTGAATCAAATACTTTAGACTTTTGCTGAATCAACGACATCGTATTTTGAACGTATAAAAGTTGTTTTGGGGAAATTTACAAATGACGCATGCACCGTATATCCAATTTCATCCTGCGGACGATCCAACTCAGCTCAGTAAAATTGGAAACTGGGTGATTACATTTTTGACTGATCAACATTCAAATAAAACACAACTTGCGATCACCAATGTCATCCCATGCCAAATTCAAGAGACACTACAACCTCGTCGATTTGTGATAGAAAATATGGAAATGGCTCAAAATTGGTCGATTCAATCCATTGAATGTTTTGATAGCACTTTAAATCAAACATCCAAACTGAACTTAGACTCTCGACAAGCTCAACAGTTGATTCAACAATTATTGTCTGAGTTTGAACGCTATGATGTTGAAGCTCTTTATAACGATTGACTATTGGGGAGTTACTAAAAATTTATTCATCCGAAAAAAAAATCACATGGCAATCTGACCATGTGATTTTTCTTTATTGTCCAATAAGCAAATAAATTATACAAAACGAATCGGTTTAAACTCAGGTTCAGGCACATGAGAATCACACTCCTCTCCTTCTTCCTTATGACCTTTGTCGATATAACCTGAACGCTCTTTTTCAGGAACATTTTGATGTTCCCAAGCAATCACAGCTTGCATACAAATTTGACGTTGCTCTGCGGTTAACACAACACCATTTGGCCATTTACCGATTTCAACGGCTGTTTTTAAACGCTCAACAATATCAGCATCTAAAATAGATAGCATTTGTTCAATATTCATGGTCAATCCTGCTGAAATGAATCAAAATCTTGATTCCAACCAAGTTTCGTACGACAAGCCATATAGAAGTCATAGCCTGGTGGATGTAATAGTATAAGTTTGAATGGATGTTTGCGAATATGCAAACTATCTCCAATATTGAGTGAAACACTATGTTGCCCATCGGCACTGACCATTGGCAAAACACGGTTTTCACGAATCAATATTTTAATTTCACTTTGTCCACCGACGACGATAGGACGAGATGATAATGTATGAGGATGCATAGGCACTAAAGCGATAGCATCCATACTTGGATGTAGAATTGGACCACCACCTGAAAGCGCATAAGCTGTTGAACCCGTTGGGGTAGAAACAATTAAACCATCACTGTGCTGACGATAGACGTACTGACCATCAATATTCAGTTCAAAATCGATCATGTGTACAGATTTACCTGAATGAAGCACCACATCATTCAAAGCAATTGCATCATAAATGCTTTCATTTTTAGAGCGAATTTCCATTTCTAATAGAAAACGGCGATCTAACTGGAAGTCACCTTTTAAGACTTGATCGAGTTTAAATAGAACTTCAGTCGGGGTAATATCGGTTAAAAAACCTAAACGACCACGGTTAACACCAAGTACTGGTGTATTGTATTTAACTAAAGCTCTTGCAGCATGCAGTAAAGAGCCATCACCACCCACCACAATAACCAAATCCACCACTTCGCCAAGGAGATTTTTACTGACCGTTTGCGTATTGGGATATGGAACCAAAGCAGCAGTAGCTGTATCAAAAACTGGATGTAAGCCTAAACTCAATAAATGATCATGGATTAAACACAAAGTATCAATCACTGATGATTTATCAGGTCTGCCAATCAAACCGATATTACGAAACGTTTTTGGTGAAATTTGCACAGGTGCGGTAGCTCCACTTAATATCTGAGATATAATAACACTTTCAGAATATTTTTATAAAATCATTCATAAATGAAAACAAATAGAAACTTTAAAATGCCTTTAAATTTGTTTATTTCACAGATTTATTATTGCAAATTTAAGAAAAGCTTCGCATGATTAGCGAAAATAAATTGGGTATTATCATCTATATATGAAGACCGAACGTGGTATAGGCTTAATTGCACTGATTTTTTGTGTATTGGTTATTGCTGTATTTCTCGCATTTAGCGTCTACTTAATTCGTCTCGACAATGTGATTCGAGATAAATTTGAAGGAAACCGTTGGGATATTCCTGCGAAAGTATTTGCTCGTCCTTTAGAAATCTATGCAACTGCGCCTATCGCTCAGTCTGACTTTGAACAAGAATTAAAACTACTCGGCTACAAAGGCAGTGATAGTTATACCAAATCAGGGACTTATGTTACCCAACCCAACACTGTTTATGTCCATACTCGTGGTTTCGATTTTGGCGACAGCGTAGATCCTGAACAAGTGCTTCAAGTTTCATTTACTGGTGATACGGTTGCAGATGTCAAAGCAACTAAACCGACCAATACTGGCATTGCACGTTTAGAGCCGATGTTGATTGGTGGTATTTACCCGCAACATAATGAAGACCGTGTCTTGATTAAGCTGAATAAGGTTCCAAAGCCTTTGATTGAAGCGTTAATTGCCACTGAAGACCGTAATTTTTATAAACATCATGGTATTTCGTTCCGTGGTACAGCACGTGCTTTAGTGAGTAACGTGACAGGTGGTAAGCGTCAAGGTGGTTCAACATTAACCCAACAGTTAGTGAAAAACTTTTTCTTAACCCCTGAAAAAACGCTAAAACGTAAAGTCAATGAAGCGCTGATGTCATTGCTACTTGAACTTCACTATAGTAAGGATGAACTTTTAGAAGCTTATTTAAATGAAGTGAATCTAGGTCAAAGTGGTAACTATTCGGTCAATGGTTATGGTTTGGCATCACAGTTCTATTTTGGTTTACCTTTAAGCGAACTCAATATTTCCCAACAAGCTTATTTGGTTGGCTTAGTACAAGGCCCAACTTTATTTAACCCTTGGAAAAATCCTGAGGGTGCGAAAAAGCGTCGTAATATTGTGCTGAACAATATGTTGGTCATGGGTTATTTAGACCAAGCGCAATATGAAAAAGAAATTGCTCGCCCACTCAATGTTGTGAGTAAACCTTCACTTGGCAATGCAAGTTTCCCTGACTTTTTAGATATTGTTCGCCGTCAACTTAAAACTGAATATCAAGAAACGGATTTGACCAATCAAGGTTTGAGAATTTTTACAACTTTAGACCCGATTGCACAAACACGTGTTCAAAATAGTTTTAGAGAAACAGTAAAACGTTTAGTCAGTTCAAATCCTGCTCGTTTGAAAGACCTACAAGGTGCAGTACTCATTACTCGTCCTGAAAATGGTGAATTGATTGCAGCTGTTGGCTCAACACAAGATTTCACTGGTTTTAACCGAACTGTAGATGCGAAACGTCAAGTTGGTTCATTACTCAAGCCAGTAATTTATTTAAGTGCTTTGGAGTCTGGTCGATATAACTGGGCATCGCAAATTGAAGACTCGCCAATCAGTATTCCAACCGATGGGAATAAGTCTTGGACACCGAAAAACTACAGTGGTAGTGGCTATGGTTTTGTCCCAATGTCACAAGCTTTGGCAAACTCCTACAACTTATCTGCTGTACGCTTGGGGAATGAATTTGGTATTTCAACATTTAGCAATAATTTGACTAAATTTGGCGTAACTTCAAAAATTCCAAACTACCCTTCGATTTTCCTCGGTGCTGTAGATATGTCACCAATGGAAATGACCAGTATTTACGGTAACTTTGCAACAGGTGGATTTAAATATCCAACCAAAGCCATCAGAACCGTGGTTGACTCAAATGGTCGCTTACTTGAACGTTTTGCATTAAATGTACAGCAAACCATTGACCCATCTACAGCCTATTTACTGAATTTTGGCTTACAGCAAGTGATGTCTTCAGGTACTGGTCGCGCGGCGTATGCGAGCCTTCCTGCTGAATTGAAACTTGCAGGTAAATCTGGCACGACCAATGATACCCGCGATTCATGGTTTGCAGGCTATTCAGGTAATCACTTGGCGGTGGTGTGGTTAGGCTTAGACAATAACAAAATAACTGGCTTAACGGGTTCATCAGGAGCATTACCTGTTTGGACCAATGTCATGAAACAATTGCGTCAAAAACCTGTGAATTTGCGTCAAACTGATGATATTTCATGGCAATGGATTAATTCTGGAACAGGTGAACTTTCTGCGCAAGGCTGTGCAGGTGCAATGTATATTCCATTGCTTAGACATACTGTACCGAATCGTGCTGATGCCTGCGGTGCTTCACATTACCAAGTTGAACCACAGTACATACCTGATACACAACAAAACAGCTCTCAAGCGCAATCAAGCGATAGTATGGACAACTATATCCGTGAAAGTGAAGACAGCATGGATCAAGATTCACGTGGACGTGTGATTTCAAGTGGCAGTTATAGTCATTGATATTAGAAATTGAGATTAGAAACTAATATTTGAAATTGGACACCTAAATTGATTTTTGGATGGTTGTTGATATGAAAAGTTATACCGCTCGTATGCCTAAGATTGGTTATGTCACCACGTTATTGACGATATTCGTGGTGACTGGCTGCCAAACTGTTCCCGAACAAAGCAACCATCCTAAAAAGCCGATAGAGAAACAACAAACCACACCTCACAAACAAGGTGTTCCGACACCTGATGGTGTGAAAATCACCCCTTATGAACGTCCTGAAATAAAACGTGAACAAGCTCCAGTGATTATTCCGCAACAAAAAGTTCAAAATCAAACATTTGATGATGGGAAAAATATTCCTGCTGTTCAACAACTTTTACAGCAAACTCAATCGGCATTTCAGAAAGGTCAATGGGATGAAGCTGAACGCTTCGCACTCAATGCACAACGTCTTGCCCCCCAATCAGCCGATGTATTTGCTTATTTGGCGCGTATCGCCAATCAAAAGAAGCAATATACCAATGCTGAATCTTTAGCACGTCGTGGACTCAGTTATGCACAAAGCACCACGCAAAAGAAAGTGTTTTGGAATGTCATTTTACAATCCGCACAACAGCAGAAAAATCAACAAATCATTGCAGAAGCATTAAGACATTTACAAAGTTTGTAATATCAATTTTTCAATATTCCTCATGCTTCCATAACACGATTAAAAATTACGAATCCCTGCAACACCATAAGCACCGTGTTGCTGTGCGATCTCTAAATCATTCGGCTTCAAACCGCCTAATGCAAAAACAGGAATATCTATACTTTCTACATAGCTTGCAAATGTATCCCATCCCAGACCATGTGCTTCAGGGTGCGATTCAGTAGCTAAAACAGGGCTTAAAATCACAGCATCGTAGCCGAGCACCTGTGCTTTTTGTAAAGAAACTAAATCATGACACGCTGCGATACATCGAATCCCTGTGGGTAATTGCCCTGCCATTTGCGCCATCAATTGATCATGTTTGAAATGAATTGCTGAAACCTTTTTCTGAATCTGTTCAGATAATTGTTCCCACAAATCCACATTGACAATCAATTTAGACAAAGCAATATCATCTAATTGTTGAATTTGATCAATTGCAGTCTGATCTGCCTCAGTTCGGAAATAAAAAAGTTTATGATTCAAATCAGCACCAGTAGTTTCAACAAGTGTATCAATCTCAGCTGAAATCTTAATCTGTTGCGCCCAAACTAAACGCTGAACAATCGCTTGATTGGCTTTAGGAAAATTCAGTTCTAATAATTGATCACGGCGATACCACGTCCAAGGCGTTTGAATATCATTGAGATATTTCTCAGGAACTTGTGCATGAAACAAGTGTAAATATACTTCTATATCTTCATATTCATGACGAATCACATCAAACACATGCCACTGTTGGATGCCGATTCCTACTTCCTCAAAAATCTCACGACGACATGCTTCAACTGGTGTTTCCCCAGCTTCAACTTTACCACCTGGGAATTCATATTTATTTCCCTGATGCTGATCTGCATTGCGCCATCCAACCAAAACTTTTCCACGGTGAAATAATAAGGCAATTGCCACATGAACACTGGGTTTAGACATCTAAACGAATCCCTGAAATTTTATAGAATTGTAAGCAATTATAGAAAATTTATAAATGATAAAAATTATCGTTGACAGAGCTATTCGATAATGATTATCATTTAAATCACTTAGACAGCACCCCACATGGAGTCACAATAATGAACGCACCTTTTAGCCTATTCACTCGTAATACTGAAGCTCACCAATCATTACCGATGTTACATTCAAACAATTTATTCGCACTTGGTCGTGAAATTCGCATCATGCATGCAGGAGAAGAATATCGTTTACGTTTAACACGTAACAATCGTCTGATATTGACCAAATAATTATAAGAATTTTAATTAAAACAAAAAACGTGGGAACAAGCAGTATGAATCAGCGCATGCTGCTTTTTTAAGTATTAATACATTTCAAATATTCTCCTCCAAGACTCGCCATTTTTTAAAATACTGATCAAAAAACACTAACCGTTGGATAAATCGAATAAAAACATTAAAAACTAATGAAGATAAAGACTCACTTTTAAACCTCCATGCTCCGAAGCTTCAATATGCATCTGTCCACGGTGCAACTCAGCAACCTTTTTACAAATGGACAACCCCAAACCTGAACCTTGCGTTTTCGTACCCAAAGCTCGATAAAAACGTTCACCCAAATGCTTTAAAACTTCTGGAGAAATGCCTTCACCATCATTTTCAATTTCGAATAATTCCCAATTGTTTAAATATCCAAGATGGATGTAAATATTTCCCTCTGGAGGCGTATAACGAATCGCATTGTCGATTAAATTTCGGATACAAATAAAAAGCAGTTCCTCATTGCCATATACTTTTAATTCTTCATTTTCAATGTGAAGCTGAATCTGTTTTTCACGTAATTGCGACGCTAAAGTCTGTAACACCTCTTGCGTGATTGCTTCCAAATCCAACCACGTTTTGACTAATTCACTGTCATCACTTGGATCTAAACGTGCCAAAAGTAATAAATTTTCGAGTACTTGTGTACCACGATGAATATCTTGTTGGATATTGTCTAAATACGGTTGTAACTCAGGTAAATCTTGATATTTACGTTTCAGCACTTGCAAGCGCATTTGAATTGCAGAGAGTGGTGAACGTAATTCATGCGAAGCATCCGCAGTAAATCGTTGCTCATTGCTGAGTGCTTGATCTAAACGCGTTAACATCTGATTGAGCTGATTGACCATTGGTTGCAGCTCTTGAAACTCTGGTTGTGGTTGCTGAATGATCGATAAATCTTGGGCATTTTTTCCTGCAATTTCATTGGAAAGTTGCTGAATCGACTTGAATTGTTTCTTAACTGAAAAATGCAAAACGCCCCATTGCACAGCCCATAACCCCAACAATACTGCAAGATAAGTGAAGAAACTCTGAGTGAGATCTTTAAACCGTACACTGAGTGGTTGTAGCATGTTCACCGTTAATTTTGAGTCATCATCTGTCGCTTGGTAACTTCGTTGCAAGCGTTGATCGATCCATACAATGTCATAGCCATTTTGTAAGTCTGTGATCATTCGTTTCTGTGCTACATGCTTTTTTTCTGTATCAATTTCATCTGCGGCAGACTCAGTTGAATCTGTTAGTAACTGTTGTCCATTCACCAGTTGATATTGGATATCAAACTCATCACTCAATTCATCCAGTTGTGAACCTGAGTTTTGACTAAGATCAGACTTCAACAGCATATCTGCAACTTCATCCATGATTTGATCTTGGACTTTCATGGTGTGATAAATCGAAATCCCCACCAAAAGCAATAACGCAATCAACCCTGCCACAATCGAACTGAGCATAGATGTTTTTATCAGTTTTTTTCGGAGCGAAATTGCTTGGGTCATTGTTGCCTTTTTAAATACCAAAATGAGTTGTGGATGAATTTATGGTTCAAGGTGCTGATCAGATTCAATCTTGTGTCTTATTCTGATTCATTCGATAACCTAAACCACGTAAGGTCTTAATCAAATGGCTCCCGATTTTTTTCCGTAATTGATAGATATACACTTCTATGGCATTACTTTCTATTTCATCGCCCCAAGCATATAAAGATTCTTCTAACTGTTCACGCGTCACCACATGTTCAGGTTTTTGCATCAATTTATACAGAATTTGAAATTCTTTAGCGGTCAAAGCCACCGCTTGCTGATCTTGGAAAACAGTTTTTGCTTGGGGATCTAGTACCAAATTGGCATATTTGATTTCATTGACATTACTCGACTGCGACTGTCTCAGTTGAGCGCGGACACGGGCTGATAATTCTTCAAGGCTAAAGGGCTTGACCAAATAATCATTTGCACCCAAATCCAAACCTTGGACACGATCTTGAATGGTATCTCTTGCTGTGAGAAAAATCACAGGTGTATCTGGATAAAGCTTTTTAAGTCGCTGTAGAATTTCATCGCCAGTCGCTTTAGGCAGACCACGATCTAAAAGCACACAATCATACTGATGCTGTTCGATAGCTAAAATAGCGTGATCACCACGTTCAACCCAATCAACATTATAACCATCCATTTCCAACCAAGATTTAATGCTTTCAGCCTGTGAGCTATCGTCTTCTGCAAGCAAGATACGCATAAAGCACCTATTTAATGGGTTAATGAATCAGGGAATCTCTGTCTTTTATAAAATAAATTACAAAATAAATCTGTAGGAACTTGTTGAATGCTTTGGCTAAAGCGAAAAAACCACATGTATCTACATGTGGTTTTAGTTTACAGACGCTTTAAATCAATCTTGTTAAATAAATTCTGCGACTGAATCAATCGGCTGTGAATGAATTAAAACTGAACAGCATCCACATCTATTTCAACACGTTTGGTTGGTTTGTAGTCGATATCTACTTCACCAATCAACGTGACTGTTGTATTCGGAGCAATCGGTTTACCTTGCCATAATTCATCATCAATATCGACAGTGATCGTACCCGTACTGTCACGGAATTGATATTTTTCATCACCAGTTGCTTTTACTACATGACCGCGCAGTTGTACCTTGGTATCATCTTTGAACGTCAAAGCTTGTTTTACAGTGGTTAAACTTGGTGTCAACGCTGATTGGTTGACTGCTGTATTTGCAACTGCAAATGTCGCTGTACCAATTAAACCTGCTGCTAAAATTGTTTTAGAAATTGAGTTCATCTTCTTACCTCATTGCTGTTTGTTATTTCGATAAAGCTATTTAAACAAATCAACATGAGGTGAATCTTAGGAATTCTTCATTTTCAATTTTAAATGCAAATTTTAATTTCCGCTTTTAAAAGTAAATCTTAGAAACTCATTTAAAAACTAATTCAAAGGTACAACTCTTAACACTTCTTCTAAAGTCGTCACACCTTCTAAAACTTTACGTGCGCCTGAAATTCGTAACGGTTCAATCCCTTCTTGCTTCGCTTGCTGCCTTAAATCATCCAAATTGGCATTAGCACTGATCTTTTGTTTGGCTTCAAGGCTGATTGGCATAAATTCATAAATCCCAACACGTCCTTTATAACCCGTATGACGACATTCTTCACAGCCTACAGCTTTATAGACAAAATTAGGCATTTTGGTCTGATAACCAAAAGTCAGATGTTTCCACTCTTGTTCATTAATAAAAGTTTCTTGTTTACAACTTGGGCACAGTCTACGAACAAGACGCTGCGCCAAAACGCCTAGAATGGTTGCAGCTGTTAAAAATGGCTGAACACCCAAATCATGTAAACGCGTCAAACTTGATGGCGCATCATTGGTATGTAAAGTAGATAGAACCAAATGACCTGTTAGTGCCGCTTGAATCGCCATATTTGCCGTATCTTGATCACGAATCTCTCCGACCATGATAATGTCGGGGTCTTGACGCATCAGCGCACGAATACCATCTGCAAAACCGAGATCAATGCCTTGATTGACCTGCATTTGGTTAAAACTCGGCTCTAACATTTCAATCGGGTCTTCAATGGTACAGACATTGACTTCTTCAGTGGCTAATTGCTTGAGCGATGAATACAGTGTTGTGGTTTTACCTGAACCTGTAGGGCCTGTAACGAGGATAATGCCATGACTATGTTGTGTCAGTGCCTGCCACTGCGATAATAGATGTTCATCAAAACCTAATTGTTGGAAACTACGTACCAACACTTCTGGGTCAAAAATACGCATCACCAACTTTTCACCAAAGGCTGTCGGCAATGTCGATAAACGCAGTTCTGTTTCTTGCCCTTTTGGTGTACGCGTTTTTAAACGACCATCTTGCGGTTTACGTTTTTCAGCAACATTCATCCGACCTAAAATTTTAATTCGTGAAATCACCGCAGTCAGTGTATTGGCAGGCATGTTATAAATCGTATGCAACACCCCATCGATACGAAAACGGATTTTACCTTTTTCTTTACGTGGTTCGAGGTGAATATCACTTGCACCCTGTTCAAAAGCGAACTGTAGAACCCAATCGACGAGTTTTACAATATGCTGATCATTGGCATCTGGATTTTGCGTATCGCCCAATTGTAAAAGCGCTTCTACGCCTTTATTTTCCTTATCATAAGCTCCTGACTTTTGTGAATTATTCACCGCACGGCTGACTTGATAATATTCAACCAAATAACGCTGTAACTGTTCAGGATTGAGTAAAACTTTTTCAATTTTCTTCGGGCTTAAACTCCGTTCTAAGTTATGTATCCAATCGGTGGTAAATGGTTGTGCTGTACCAATCAGAATCTTATCCGCACTCACCTCCACGGCGAGAATTTTATTTCTCAATGCAAATTCTTGTGACATCACACTGGTTAATGAAGTCACATCTGCTTTTAATGGATCAATAGTAAATAAATTGATCTGGGCTTTTTCTGCTAACCATTCGCTCAATGCTGTGAGTGTTAATCGTTTGATTGGATCTTTGGCATCAGGCAATTTGAAATGCGCAATCCATTGTAATGGATGCCATTTCAACTGTTCACGTTGACGATGTGTAGTTTGAATCAATAACTTTTCACGTTCGGTAATACGCTCATCTTTTAATAATTGTTCTAAACACCAAGCTGTATCGATTTCAAAATTAAATTGCATTGTTATATATCCCCAAAACTAGAACTACTATAGCAAAATTAGCTTTTATATCACTTGAATTTTTATTGTTCCTTTCATCTTTTGAATAAACTCAAAAATAGCTTATGTTTTTTTTAACTTTGTTATACATTTAAAAGACTTAATTAATTCATGGTTTTATTTGGGGAGAGCTATGAATTTTATATCTTTAAATCCGTTATCTCTTAATTCTTATACCGATTTTTTGACGATCATTGCTGCGGCTTTGGGTTGCGGACTTTTGATTGGTTTAGAGCGTGAACGCAGTAAACAACGTGAGAATCAGCATAGTTTTGCAGGTTTACGTTCTTTTGCAATTTGTGCGCTATTGGGCGCGGTTTGTTTTATTTTTGGTCCCTATTTCGGCATTATTGGCGCACTCGCTGTGACAGGTATTGCAATATATTCACTGAAAAATCAGATTGATGATCCTGGGGTTACCACTGAAATTGCGTTTGTTTTGACTTATTTTATCGGGGCAATGTGTCTGTGGAATATTTCCTATGCAGCAGGTTTATCCGTTATTTTAACGATTTTGCTCATGACCAAACATTCTATGCATGGGATTGCGGGGAAATGGATTACTGAGGCAGAATTTAGGGATGGTATTTTTTTACTGGCTTTGCTTTTAATTGCGTTACCTTTAACTCCAAATAAACCGTTTTGGGGTTCAGTGCTCAATCCTTATGTCATTTTAAAATTACTCACTTTAATTTTGACTGTTCAAGCTCTTGCACATATTGCCAAGCGTTTATTGTCCTCAAAAAATGCCATGATGCTTTCCTCTTTGGCTTCTGGCTTTGTTTCCAGTACTGCAACGATTGCAAGTTTAGGTTTAGAGGTTCGTAATGGTCGTGCTGATGCGAAAGCCAATGCTGGTGCGGCATTGATGTCTTGTGTGGCGACACTTTTACAACTTTTAATTATTGTCATTGGGATAAGTTTGTCGTGGTTTAAAGTCATTCTTCTTCCAAGCCTTATTGCCATGTTGATTTTGATCATTTTCTCGGTATGGTTCATGCGTAGTTCTCAAACTTTAGAAAGTATTCAACAGTCAGACAGTCGGATGTTTAGTTTAAAAGAGGCTGCGATTATTGTTGTTTCGTTAACAGTGATTCAAGCGGGTGTCTATGGGCTAAATGTTGTTCTTGGTGATGCTGGGCTAATTGCGGGAACGCTTTTGGCATCTTTGTTTGAAATTCATGGCGCGCTTTCAACAATTGTGATTCAAGGCGAGCCTAGTAATTCAGTTTTAGCTTGGGCATTTGGACTTGGTTTGGGCGCACACGCAATTGCAAAATCGGTCAATGCTCTCCTTACAGGTGGAACACGTTTTGCTTTAGTTTTTGCTCCGATTCAAATTTTGCATATGACGATTTTTGTCCTGATTTTTTTCTGGATGCTTAATTTGTAGTGGTTTTTCTAAGCTGCCTACATGGCAGTGAACAGCATAATTTCCCAGTTCTTTGCCCGTTCTGTTTTCTAAGCTGCCTACATGGCAGTGAACATTTCATCACAGTGCTTACTGAAAAAATCCAATTTCTAAGCTGCCTACATGGCAGTGAACCTGATAATGTCACACCGCTTGTGTCTGAATCTTTTCTAAGCTGCCTACATGGCAGTGAACGTTCGTTTAATTCATATTTCGATGGAAGCAATTTTCTAAGCTGCCTACATGGCAGTGAACCACCGTAATGACCCTGTCGAAGTTGTTACAATTTTCTAAGCTGCCTACATGGCAGTGAACTAAGTTGTTGCTCAACCATCACCAAGTCATATTTTCTAAGCTGCCTACATGGCAGTGAACTTGGATCAAATGAAGTTCGCTCTATTGCTTTTTTTCTAAGCTGCCTACATGGCAGTGAACCATCGTTGAATAGAAAAGTAATTTTTTTCGATTTTCTAAGCTGCCTACATGGCAGTGAACTGAGCGAAATTAAAAATTGAGGGTCTTGACATTTTCTAAGCTGCCTACATGGCAGTGAACTTGCTTGGATGATCGAAGCCAAAAAGCATTTATTTCTAAGCTGCCTACATGGCAGTGAACGATCCTGAAAATTGTGATTTTGAAGAGTACAATTTCTAAGCTGCCTACATGGCAGTGAACCAAACTATTCTGAGAAGTCGGCAGGTTCAAAATTTCTAAGCTGCCTACATGGCAGTGAACTGATCGGGGCTTTTTTATGGGGTGTAGAAAATTTTCTAAGCTGCCTACATGGCAGTGAACATTGAAGATGATTTGACGATTGTATGTCACGCTTTTCTAAGCTGCCTACATGGCAGTGAACAAGGTTATGTTGCTGGATGGAATGACGATGGTTTTCTAAGCTGCCTACATGGCAGTGAACCGTTATTAGACTGGCTTGATAAAAACTCAGAATTTCTAAGCTGCCTACATGGCAGTGAACACCCACAAAAACCGCCTCGGGTCTGAAACTTCTTTCTAAGCTGCCTACATGGCAGTGAACTATGTAAGTTATTGATTGTTCGTAAACTGATTTTTCTAAGCTGCCTACATGGCAGTGAACATACGTTGACTTCTACACAAGGTTAGTCAACATTTCTAAGCTGCCTACATGGCAGTGAACCACATGCTGCCGAAGATAACTCAATTGATATTTTTCTAAGCTGCCTACATGGCAGTGAACAAAGAAGTTCAATGTTGTGCTGGATAGTGAGTTTTCTAAGCTGCCTACATGGCAGTGAACAGAACGGGCAAAGAACTGGGAAATTATGCTTTATTTCTAAGCTGCCTACATGGCAGTGAACATGTCGGTGAGCGCCCTGTTCTACTCAGTATTTTTCTAAGCTGCCTACATGGCAGTGAACGCGTGATGAAGTTTTAGCTCCACGTGATGCATTTTCTAAACTGCCTACATGGCAGTGAACAGTAATTTTATAGCAAAAAATAAAGTTATAACAGTGAGTTAAACCTTAAAACCTATAAAAGGCCCAAGTTTTAGCCCACGTTTATAACCTATTGATTATATTAAACTGTTAAAGAGTGAAAAAATATTGGGTTAAAATTCAGGTACAGACGATACTGAACTTAAACCATAAGTGCTAAAAACCTGAGTTTCAGATTTTGGCACAGATTTCTTTTCGATAAACAGTTTAAAACTTTTTTCAGATGTTAAACTTTTCATCTGGATATAAGGCAAGTCTGTAGTCGTGACCACATTGCTATAACGCGCCAATGCTTCATCGAAACCAATATCGCCACGTTTCACACGATGACGTGCCAACCGCTCAGCATTAGTTTTGACCTGTTTACGACTATAGGTTGCATAACCTGAAATTTTAGCTTCAGGCACATCACGAATAGATGTGATATGCAAATAATCAGTTAAACGCTCCAACCATTTGGAAATGTTTAATTTCTCTAGATCTGCCTGAGTTTCAGCAAAAAGACGGATTTTTTCACCTAAAAAGCCGATGCCTTTTTCAGCATTAAAACGATACTGAGGAAAAGATAATCCAATATTGACTTTGTTATCCGCATCTTTGATTTCGGCAAATGCAATATGCAACTGCGTATAGATACGTGACCATAATTCATAAGGTGAAAAATCATCATTTTTCATCAAAGTCACTTCAATATAATATTTCATTCAAATGACCTCATCGAATATCTGTAACATAGGCAAGCCCTTTTTTACCCAAGTAAAAAGAGGATACACCTGCATCTTCAATCTTTTCTTCTAAATCCCGTGCTTGCTCTTTAGAAATATTTAGATTGATAATGAGTTGACCACTCGCCTTACTCAAAATCGAAACCACTTCCCCCTCGCCTTTTTTCTTCTCTTTCAGTAAAAATGGGTTACCCCAAATTAACTTTTTACTGCCTGTCGTGTAACGATCCATAAAGTCTTTTTTAGTAAATCCACGCTTTGAAATACCACTAAGACCGCCACTTTTTGTTAAGGCATTGGAAAGATCATACTTTTTAGACAATCGTTCAATTTGCAAATATAAAGCCGAAGCATATAAGCTAATTAAAGGTAACTGTTCTTTGGCATTGAGATAATTCACATCATCAAACTTACTTTGTAAAATATCCAAAGCATCTTTGACTGAATCAACAGCATCAATTGCTTTTTCAGCACTCAGTAATTCAATCTGACCACATACTGAAATTGGATCAAGCTCAATATCAGTTTGAACCTGATATTTTTCATCACAAATAAACTGAGCAACTTCATCTACATCCAACCAAAGAATGCCCCATAATTCAGAAGAATATTCTGACTTAAATGCAGGATCATTTGCTTTAATCATTCCTGTGAAAGAGTTCTGATCAGTGCTTCCAGAGATATTTCGGATATATACCATTTCATTACTGATCGTGGATTTATCGATAATATCCTCATCTTTCAGGATTTTTTCAATCTCTGAAAAGTAATATTCTTTATCTTGACGCGCTTGATAAAGCTTTCGTTGCTCACCAATTAATCGGTTTAAAATCCCCATCACTGTGTCTTTAGACACATCACGCTTTTTATAATTTCCCGCTTGTTTCAATGTTGTCATTGATGCGATGAAATTACGCCCTCCTTTCGGTAATGGTTCATTATTTGAACCATCTAAAAAAGAGTTACGCCATGAGGATTCATATTCAATAATAATCTGCATCACTCACCTCATTATTGCGCTTCAAAATAAACCGCATAATCTGTTTGAGGTTCAGTGTTTGCTTGATCAGGATGACGTTTAATACGCATCATTTTATGGCTATCATTATAATCAACTTCCAAAGTATCAACACACATATAACCTTTGGCTTGTTTGATCACTAATTCTTGAAGCATATTAAGCGTTTCATTTACTAGAATATCAATCGCCGTGTTATCCAATAAAATCCCAACTTCACCCTCATTAAAAATCGTACCTTTGCGTACATAATTTTTATGGAAAATTGCTTTCGGCTCTTTAGTTGGATCTAAACTTTTAATAAAGTTTTGTACGGTTTCAGCAATCTTTTCACCTTCACCTTCTTTAATCAGCATAGATGCTCGGTCAAATTTTTTATCGAGTGAAATAAATTGCAGTTGCTCAATACTGATTGAACCATAAGCTTCGTATTCAGTATCACCAAATGTGGTTTTAGAGAAAATTGAGTTCTCACCACGCTTATATGTTTTTGTACCATCGGCTTGCGTAATTTCCTCACTTGAACTCGCATTTGAAAGCTGTTCGAAATTACCATTACCCAATTGATCAATAAAATCCGTAATTAATAAAGGACTTGTACGTTTACATTGACTTGATGGCACAACATAACCACGAATTAAGCCTGTAATCGAAGCAACAACATCAATCAAGTTTTTATCTTTGGCATAATGTAAGTCAAATGACTGTTCACGGAATAAATGATGACGAATACAGTTTTGGCTGATGTATAACGGTGTTTCATCAAAATTAATATCTGATGCTTCTTTACGATATTTATAACCTGTTTCTTCTTTAATTTTACCCGATAAATTACTGAATCCACGTAACTTAGGTAAAGTATGGTTATCAACCGTCTTACCATCATTTCCTGTCAATGATGTCGGACCATTCCAATTCACAACCCCATAACCATACGCTGTGATTTTAAAGTCTACGCTTTTCACGCCTGTTACTTTAGCCATGTTATTTCCCCTCTTGTGTTGTTGTTAAAAACTTTAATTTATCTAATGATATTGAGCCGATTGGCTGTTGATCTGTGACTGCGTAATAGATTGCCTCAGGATGTCGAACACCTGTTCCACCCACTTTATTGAGATCATCTTCGATATAACTTAAATACAGTGGATAATCTGCATCTCGTGCATAATTCTCCAATACAGCACAACGAGCTTGTTGTTTTTTCTCAGGAATCCCTTTGACTGGATGTGTCGAATCGACATTACCATGCTTCTGCGCAATAAAAGTAATCAATCCTAAATCTCTGATAATATTTAAAGATTCTGCCAGATTGTCATATTCAGTTTTATCATCCAAAGGTGGTGTATAAGCATATTCATTTTCAAAAATTGGCTGTCTAAAATCATTTAAATTTAAAACTGCCAATTGTACAAAACGGCTGTCACCACGTAATGAGTTTTTACTGATCTTAGACTTTTTCTCTGCCGTTTTAGGCTTCATGACTTTAGTCGGTTCAGTGACTTTTTTATTTAATAAATCAATGCTTTTCTTTAAAGCCTTATCCATATCCTGAATAACAGCAGACTTATCATTCAACTGCACTTGATGTGCGTAAAATTCACGATACAGCGTATATAACTCAGCGATCTTAAAGACTTTCCCATTTAAACGATCTTGCAAGAAGTCATACCATGCTTTTGTGGTTTGTAAACTATTCAATTGATTTAAAAAGTAAGCCAATGAACCTTTGCAACTACCATTTTTAACATTTTCAGTAATCGCAACCTGTAAAATATTCACTGCATCATTTTCACCAAAACGATCTAAACGCCCCATACGCTGTAGCATATTTTCAGGTGAAGTCATTTCACTCAACATATGTTGACTCGTAATATTAAGCGAAGCCTGAACAATCGGACCTAAAATTTGGTCGATTGTGGTAACAACGACATCACCCGAAAATGGTTTTGGTTCGTTGAGCGTCTTACCGTTTTCATGAATATATTTAAATTCACCTGTCAAAATTTCAACTTTTGCATCAGGTAAATAATCCTGTGTTAATTCCTCAAAAATCCCTTGGCAGACTTGTACACGAGGACATACCCAAATAATTTTCTTGGCATCTTTCAGTCGTGCCCATTCCAAAGCAATTTTGGTTTTACCACAACCTGCAGGACCTGCAAGCACTGCAATATCACGTAAATCTGCAAGCTCTTGCGCAACTTGATTCTGCTTTTGTGTTCTTTCACTATCAGGGAATTTCGTTGCTACATTTTTCAAATGTTCTGCTAAATCAGATAAAATTTCCTGATCTTCCAACAATTCATCCAAACGTTTTTCAGCAATAAAATCCACCAAATCTTGCGCTGTTTGCTTAGATACAATTCGATCAGCACTGATCACACAAGCACGTAATAAATTATGCTGTGCATTAGTTTGAATTTTACCTGTCAATACATCCGTTGAATCTGTACTTGCATAAGATTTAAAATCGGGAAAGCTTCGACTTTTGAACATATATTCAAAATTTTCAATCAATCCTGTGCAGTCCTCATCACTCCAAGGTAAATGCTGTTCTATTAACTCTACTGAATTGAAGTGTTTAGCAATTCCATTCATGCGCTTAATAACATAGGTACTATTTTTAATCAAAACTGCAAATTGTTCTGCACCGATATTCTTCATTAAATATTCATACGCCTTATAACTGCCTGTAAAATCATCATTTTGACGATATGGCTTCGCGTGATGCCAATACAAAACATGTTGAATACTTTCTTTCTGACGATTATTTAAATTTTTACATTGTTGCTCTAAAAGATTAAATATCAACAATGAAATTTCATTATGACGTGGATGTTTATCAAAACTGAATTTACCTTTTTCGATATGTTGTCCGTCCTCAATATCATCAGGCTGTTTCGCTTTTTTCACCCAATCCTGAAAATGAGGGTCTAACTTTCCTAAATCATGTAAGCAACCTGCTAGAAATGCCACTTTAGAGAGGTTTTCATATTCTTCATTATCCACCACTTTTTTAAACAATTGCTGTGCTAAATAACCAATTGCAAATGAATGCTCAGCCAAAGGCTGTAAGTGTGTATTTGCGTAAAATTCGTCTTTCTTTGCTTTCATTGTCATCACATCCATAAATACTTCTTTTTGGGTACTATTCACAGGAACAATCCCCTCTGAATTAAACTTATTCCGATTCCCCACCACCCACAGCAATTCACTTCTACGTCGCCCACGTATCCAATGACAACTCACCGCAGTACTTTTGGTCACGGTTTTACGAAGTAACTTTTTTACAGCAATCAAACCATCTTCCGTGATTACGGTTTGCCACGTGTTATCCCCGATCCGATCTGCAAAAGCATCTAGTACACGGCGAGTACGTGGAATCGCTTTCTTTTCACATTGAGAAATGAATGTCACGATCATAATGTATCTCCATCCACATCATGATTTTTGCAAGCTTGCAATTTGACTTGATCAAACATGAAATCAAGACAGCGATGCTCGGTAAATTTCTGCAATACCTGCTGACGGAACTCCTGCTCTGTCATTTTTTCTTTGGCACAGATAAAAGCATAAGGCAGAACCACAGCATCCTTGATCAAATCTGCCACATCAAAGACCAAAGCCCCACGGCGGGTTTTACCATGCATGACTGCAAAGCCATGTGGAATGCCTAATACCCAAAGTGTCGTTGCTGCTAAACCATAGGCTAAATAATTCCCATGATTAAGAAAATCATTGGCTAAATCACCCTGTTCAAGATTACGGCTAAAATCTTTCGAGCCTGTACGTGTCGCAGAGATTTTATAAAGCTGTTTGGTGGTCGCAGCTTCAGCAAGCAATAAGTCACCGACTTTATTTAAATTTGGAATTTTCTTTTCAAAACCATTTAATGCATTTTGAATATCAAGATCATCTAAATAAAAACCTTCGGCTTTTAAATCCCGATCTTTGTCCCAAATTTTTCGGATAAATTCAATCCGTGAAAGCTGAAATTGCTTAGCAACTTCTAAACGCTTTTGATCATCAAACCAGAACTGCATCCATCCCTGCATGTATTCCGTTGGGCGATACTCACTCTGTGGCGTCATCCATTCTATTTCACAACCCATAAATAACGGCGTTCCGCCACCGCCACAAAAACCGACCAACACGCCTGCACTCGCAAGCATACGCATGGCTGCCTGAGTGATGGACGTACCTGTGCCAAGCATCACCACTGTGGTATTGGCAATGGGAATATTCCAGTATTGGTTTTCATTTTTAGCTTCGGTCAGATACAGCACCCGACCATCTTTTTGCATGACACGAGCGTGTTCAAGATAGTAAATATTGGCACGTTTTGAATGTAATATTGCTTTTAAATCAGAAGGATTGAGCTGTTCCATTTTTATAAAGATTATAATGAGTTAACCTCAGTATAATCATAATAATAGGAAGTTATAGTTATACCAACGAATGATACG
This sequence comes from Acinetobacter sp. WCHAc060033, assembly GCF_004209125.1. Lineage (NCBI taxonomy): Bacteria > Pseudomonadati > Pseudomonadota > Gammaproteobacteria > Moraxellales > Moraxellaceae > Acinetobacter > Acinetobacter sp. WCHAc060033. Next base: position 25,319 of record NZ_SGSW01000022.1, read on the forward strand.
ACAATATACGTCGCTTAAAAATCAAACCATTTTATTGATGATTTTAGATTTGCTCAGCAGTATGAGATCAAGTCTTCCTCAACTTGAATAATGGCGATGAACTGTACAGATAATTTTTAATTCAGTTATTTTTTGTCTGATGCTGCCCACCAAAAACTTCATGCGTTAAACGCCCTGCTTGTACTTCTGTATGCGGTTCAACTTCTTGCAAAGTATTTAAACAACGCTGTGCCAAATGGATATATTCCTCAGTCCCTTTGCTTTTCCACGCAATTTCTTTGGCTTCCAAATCACGAATCACTTTTGCAGGACTACCCAAAGCTAAAACATTGGCAGGAATGATCGCTTTGGCTTTGACGGTACTATTTGCCCCAATAATAGTATTTTCACCAATTTCAGCATAATCCAAAATCACGCTGTTCATTCCTACTAAAACATTTTTGCCAATTTGACAGCCATGTAAAATCGCAGCATGTCCGATATGTCCATATTCTTCCACAACGGTCACGCTATTGGGGAATCCATGAATCACGCAGTTATCTTGTACATTTGCATTTTTCTTGATGTGAATGCCACCAAAATCAGCACGTAAGGATGCAAAAGGTCCGATATATACGCCTTCTTCGATGATCACATCACCAATTAAGACTGCTGTGGGGTGTACATAAGCTTTGGGGCTGACGACAGGAATCACACCATCAATTGCATAACAGGTCATATTTTAGTCCTTTGCATTAGTATTATATTTTTAAGTGCAGTTGTTTCTCTACAACATCAAAAACATATTTTTAATATCGATACGCGATAACGTCATCCGCAACTGTTTGAGGCAGGACTACTTTTGTTAAGTATTGTTTTTGCAATGCAATTAATCAATATTCGGTAGTCGACGAGTTTTGCGGATGACAATGGTTTTGCCTACTTTTTCCGAAAAAAAAGTAGGCCGAGCCGAAGGCTAATCTTAAAATTAATTTTTTTGATGTAAGACACCGCCGTGTAATTTGTGAATACAATGTAGATCTAATTTAAATTTAGTCCCTAATCGCAGTTAGATACATTATTTCTAATCAAACAGCTAACTCTTCCTGCTTTAAACCACCAAAACGTTTATAAAATTGCGGATGCAATGGTGGCATTGCCCCTTCAGAAGTTCGTGCAAACTCCATAAAGAATTCTTCACCGCTCGACACCACCAATTGATACAAATTACTGCTCAAATTACGGGCATTTAACGACAACCAATTGGAAGGTAATAATTCCGATGGCAAATCAGGATCTTTGAGCAAAATACGGCGATATTGATGAATCAATAAAATCCGAATTTGAAACGCCTGAACTGCATCTAAATCATCGGCATTTTCAACAATATTCATAAACTCACGGAAGTCTTTGATAAATTTGTCATAACGGGCATGTAACTCCGCCACCGACCAATTGGTTTCCACCATCCGTTTAACTGTTGGATAAGATTCTTGCCAAAGTTGTAAAGTTTCAGCTTTGAAAATCACCACTTGATCGGTCATTTTCAGATTGAGCAATAAATTTTGCAGTTTTAAATGATCACAGCCCGGATATGCCATCACATTACTTGCGATATTGGCAAATCCTAACCATTCCAACTCTTTCTTTAACACCAATTTATTTTCAAGATCAACTGAACTGAGCAGTACCAAGTCCCATTTTTGATCCCATTCGATATGGTTGAAATTATAAATTTTAGCATCCGCTTGTACAAAACGTTGTCGACTCGTTTCAGTCACTCGATAGTAGCTGGTGCGCCCGATTTTCTCGGACACCAACCAACCATTTTGCACCAAACGAAACACCGCAGTCCGCACCGAACGTTCATTGAATCCAAACACATCCATCAATTGAATCAGACTTGCAAGACTGATAATCCCACCATGATGATAAACGCAATCACCAAATACCGTCATGATCAAAGACGTGCCACTCAGCGCTTCTTTGCCAATAAAATCATCAATTGCCTGTTTGAGTTTTGGATTCATATCGTTTCACTATTACCTTATATTTTTCAACCCATTCTATGCAGCATCAGCGTATCCACTAAGCAGACTTACAGTGTTCCTGAACAACATGTCGAATGTCAAATACACGTTGTGCTTTGCCTTCTGAACGTGGCAATGTGCCTTCCTGTAGAATTTCAACACTGACTGAAATTCCCACCATGGTCTTGATCTGACTTTTCAGTTGTGTCGCCAATTGTTGGGTTAAATCAGGATGAATATCTTGACGCATTTCAGTACGAATATGCAATGTATCTAAATGACCTTGCTTACAAATTTGAATTTCATAATTCGGCAAAAGTTGCGGAATATGTAAAATTTGTTCTTCGATCTGCGTTGGGAACACATTTACCCCACGGATAATCATCATATCATCACTGCGACCGACAATTTTATCCATGCGGCGCATTGGACGAGCAGTTCCTGCCAATAGTCGGGTTAAGTCACGGGTACGATAACGAATCACAGGCATCCCTTCTTTGGTAATGGTGGTGAATACTAATTCGCCTAACTCACCATCTGCCAATACTTCACCTGTTTCAGGGTTGATGATTTCAGGATAAAAATGATCTTCCCAAATGGTTGGACCATCTTTACTTTCAAGACATTCCATCGCCACACCCGGTCCCATCACTTCCGATAAACCGTAAATGTCCAATGCATTGATACCAAAGCGATCTTCAATCTCTTTACGCATTTCATTGGTCCATGGCTCAGCACCAAATACGCCTGTTTTGATTGAGCATTTTGCCGTACCAAATTTTTTCTCTAAGGCTTCAATGATATTTAGACAGTAGGATGGCGTGACCATCAAAGCAGTTGGTTTAAAATCATTGATTAATTGCGCTTGTTTGTCAGTTTGCCCACCTGACATTGGAATCACAGTTGCGCCTAAACGCTCAACACCATAATGCGCACCTAAACCACCTGTAAATAAGCCATAACCATAAGACACTTGAATGGTATCTTTATTGCTTAATCCTGCGGCACGGAGTGAACGTGCGACCACATCTGCCCAAATGTTAATATCATTTTGCGTATAACCCACCACTGTTGGCTGACCTGTGGTACCCGAGGAAGCATGGACACGGACAATCTGCTCTTGTGGCACAGCAAACATGCCAAAAGGATAGTTATCACGTAAATCTTTTTTTGTGGTAAATGGAAATTTGGCTAAATCTTCTAAGCTTTTTAAATCATCAGGATGCACACCTGCATCATCAAATTTCTTTTTATACACGCTACTGTTGTCATAAGCATGTTGCAAAGTCTTTTTCAGACGTTGTAATTGCACACTGCGTAATTCATCAATAGATGCCGTTTCGATTTGTTCCAAAGCATTATTATTCATCTTATTTCTCCTTGAACAGCCATCCTTTGGCTGTCATTTACAATCCTGTTGTGTCTTAACTTTTAATCCATAAAAAAGCTTAAGCGACATTTTCCAAAATCAGCGCTACACCTTGCCCAACACCGACACACATGGTGCAAAGTGCGTATTTCCCTTGACGACGTTTGAGTTCATGCATGGCAGTGATGACCAAACGTGTTCCACTCATACCAAGCGGGTGTCCTAGTGCAATTGCACCGCCGTTTGGATTGACCCGTGCATCATCGTCTTTTAAACCTAACTCACGCATTACTGCCAAAGACTGTGCTGCAAAAGCTTCATTCAACTCAATCACATCCATTTGATCCAAACTTAAACCTGAAAGTTTCAAGACTTTTTGCACCGCAGGTACAGGACCGATGCCCATATATTTGGCTTCTACACCCGCACTTGCAATCGCAATCACTTTGGCAAGCGGTTCTAAGCCATTGTCTTTGGCAAAATTCTCACTCGTCAAAAGCACACATGCTGCACCATCATTGACACCCGATGCATTGCCCGCAGTCACCGAACCGCCTTCTTTACGAAATGGCGCTTTTAACTTTGCCAATGCTTCAAGTGTGGTATCTGCACGTGGATGTTCATCCTCAGTCACTTGAACCGTATTTTTCTTACGATCCATAATATTTACAGGCAAGATTTCTGCTTTAAAAATACCACTTTGCTGCGCTTTTGCGGTTTTTTGTTGGCTGTTTAATGCAAATAAATCTTGATCTGCACGACTGATTTGATATTTTTCAGCCACATTTTCAGCCGTTTCAGGCATGCTATCCACACCAAAATTGGCTTTGAATTTTGGATTGATAAAACGCCAACCGATGGTGGTGTCATAAATACTTGGGGTACGGCTAAATGCAGCTTCAGGTTTCGACTGTACAAATGGCGCACGGCTCATCGACTCCACACCACCTGCCAAGACAAATTGCGCCTCACCTGATTTAATCGCACGGGCTGCCAAACCAACAGCATCCAAGCCCGAAGCACATAGACGATTTACGGTAATTGCAGGAACAGCATCAGGTAAGCCCGCCAATAATGCAGCCATACGTGCCACATTACGGTTATCTTCGCCTGCTTGATTGGCACAGCCTAAAATCACTTCATCCAACTGTTCCCAAGGTAAATCAGGGTGTTGCTGTTTTAAATATTCAATTGGCAACGCTGCCAAATCATCAGCACGAATGCTGCTCAACGCACCTGCATAGCGACCGATCGGGGTACGAATTGCATCACAAATAAATACCTGTTCCATTATTCTTCTCCCTTAGCCTGCTTGTTTTAGTGTTTGAGCTTCCGCTTCTTCATCTGTGTGATGAATAGATTGCAGTGCGACTTTTTTACGTAAATATAAGCTTGGACGATAACGTTCCTCGCCATAGATCCGGTATAAATTTTCAAGCGTATTTAGAATTTGTGTATAACCGATTTGAGTCGCCCATTGGAATGGGCCTTTCGGGTAATTCACACCATATTTCATTGCCGAATCAATATCTTGTTCTGTGGCAATATCATGTAAAACCGCTTCACAGCCTTCATTCACCAACATTGCAATGCTACGCATCACAAATAAAGCAGGATGATCTTTCACCCAAATACTTGTCACGCCCAATGTTGCAAAAAGTTGGCTGACTTTTTCACGATCAGTCGTTGTGCATAATGGCGAAGCGGTTAAAACCACAGCCTTAGCCATTGCCCAATCAGCTTGCCAATCCATCAACACCACTTTTTCATGGGTATGATCAATGTCTACAGACTGCCCTTGACTGAGTTGGATGGTAATGTCATCCAAACGAAGCAGTTCATGATCTGCAATTGCATTGGAAATATGAATATTATCCGCATTTTTCAGGCGTTGAATTAGACCTGTGTCATGCGCCCACTCACCAACAACCTGTAGATTGAATGTTGCAGATTGAACAGCAGAAAGGTCAGCTAAATGATAGCTTGGTGTACGTTCTGCCTGATGATAATCATAAAAACCTTGTTGGCTTTTACGACCATAGCAACCTGCATCAACCAATTCTTTTTGGATCAACGATGGACGATAGCGTGGCTCATAGAAAAATTCTTGATAGACACTTTGCGTCACTGAAAAATTCACATCTTGCCCAATTAAATCCGTCAATTCACATGGCCCCATGGCAAAATGACCACATTCACGCAAAATATAATCAAGCTGTTCAGGCGTTGTGACATTTTCCTGCAATGCACGAAACGCTTCCGCATAATATGGACGTGCAACACGGTTCACGATGAATCCCGGTGTCGATTTTGCTGTCACAGGAACTTTTTTCCATGCTTGCATCAAGCTGAATAATGACTGTGCAATCTGTTCTGAGGTTTTTAAACCACGGATAATTTCCACCAATTTCATCACAGGTGCAGGGTTAAAGAAGTGCAAACCCACCACACGTTCAGGATGTGGAATCACCGAAGCAATTGCAGTGATTGAAATCGAAGATGTATTTGAAGCGAAAATAGTCTGTTCTGAACATATCTCAGCAAGCTGTTTGAATAAACTTTGTTTAACTTCTTTCTTTTCCACCACAGCTTCAACGATCAAATCTGCAACCGAAAGCTGTTGAAGCTCTGCAACGATTTGAATATTGCCAAGTGTAGAATCAACCACGGCTTGGGTCATTTTTCCCAATTGCACACGTTTTTCAAGTTGTACTTTTAATTGTGCAAATGCAGCATTGGCTTTTTCAACATCCAAATCAAATACATAAGTTGTATGACCGTGCATGGCTGCGAGTTGGGCAATGCCCATTCCCATTGTCCCTGCACCAATCACAGCGACTTTTGCTTGCTGTAAATTGAGGTTTTGCATGATCAGCATCCTCTAAATTCAGGAGTACGTTTTTGCATAAATGCTTGTACGCCTTCTTTATAGTCACTTGAACGCCCTGCCAAACGTTGTAAATCACGTTCTAAAATCAGTTGTTCATCCAAATTATTGTCTGCTGCGGCATTGATGGCTTTTTTGATCAGTGACAATCCATAAGTCGGTTGGGTTGCCAAATGTTCCGCCATTTTTGCAGCTTCAGTTTTCAATTCTTCATCTGCAACACATTGCCAAATCATGCCCAATTGCACCGCTTTTTCAGCAGGGATTTTATCGCCCAACATCGCAAGTCCCATCGCTTGAGCACGACCAACCAAACGTGGCAAGAACCATGTACCACCTGAGTCGGGCACTAAACCTAAGCGACAAAATGCTTGGATAAATGAAGCCGATTGCGCTGCAATCACCACATCACACGCTAAAGCAATATTTGCGCCTGCACCTGCTGCCACACCATTTACCGCACAAATCACGGGTTTTGGCATTTCCGTAATCAATTTAATCAATGGGTTATAATATTTTTCAATCGAAAGACCCAAGTCAGGTGCATCCGCATTTGGATCAACCACACGGTCACCCAAATCTTGCCCTGCACAAAAACCACGACCTTCCGCAGAGATCACCACCGCACGAATGTTTGAATCTTTAGCCCATGCTTTCAGCGTTTGTGACACTTCCTGATGCATGGTTTCATTAAAGCTATTGAGCTGTTTTGGACGGTTAAACGTTAAATAACCGACTGCTTTCTTTTCTTCTGCAATAATTGTTTGGTAATCCATCACACACCTCTAAAATTTGGTTGTCTTTTTTCTAAAAATGCATTGATGCCTTCTTGGCGATCTTGGGTCGCTGCAAGCCAAACAAAATGCTGACGTTCTTGCTTCAAGCCTTGGCTTAAAGTCACTTCATGAATAGATTTCAAAGATTGTTTAATGACACGGATCGCAAGTGGTGCTTGCTTGGCAATTTTTTCTGCAAGTTCAATCGCATATTGCACGGTTAATTGGGTCGGGCAAATTTGACTTGTGATGCCATGTTGCAATGCGGTTTGCGCTGAAATTCGCTCACCTGTCATCGCCCAACGCATGGTCAGTTGTTGCCCCACCGAACGTGCTAAACGCTGTGTGCCACCTGCCCCCGGCAACATCCCCAAACCAATTTCAGGTAAAGCAAATTGTGCATTTTCACCTGTCAGTACGATGTCACCATGTAAAGCCAACTCAAAGCCTGCGCCAAAGGCAAAGCCATTGACTGCAACAATGATCGGTTTGGAAAACTCATCAATCTGTTTCCATAACAATGGACGTTGATCTTGTTGAATTGACACCACATCCAAGGCTGCAAGTTCATTTAAATCTGCACCCGCAGCGAAACAGCTTTCATTGCCGGTAATCACCACGGTTTTAATGTTTGAATCTGCATCCACACTTTTCAGTAAAGTCACAAGTTCTTGTAATGTGTCATTATTCAAAGCGTTGCGCTTTTCAGGGCGATTCAGTTCGATCAGCATCACGCCTGATTTCACCTGTTGGCTTTTTAAGAATTCCATCTTATTGCTCCACTTGATGTTTTGATTTGATTTTTATTAGAGTTTTTCAATTTCTAAAATATCAAATCCTGATTCATCAAAACTGTATTCATCAATGTTCTGTTTTTACACGCTGTTTTAAGTTCTAAATTTCAATCTCGTGATTGAATTTTAGAACCTATTTTAATCATCAAAGCTAATGCGCACATTTGGCGTTACAGGACGTGCCTGACAACTGAGTACATAACCACGTTCAACTTCTTCGGGCTCTAAGCTGTAGTTGATCGCCATGTCGACCTGACCTTCCAAAACTTTACATTTACAGGTTGCGCACACACCACCTTTACATGCGTATGGCAAATCTGCACCTGCACGAAGCGCTGCATCTAAAATACTGTCATCTTCTTTCGATACTTCAATGATCAACTCACGTCCATCAAGTACGATATTCACTTTTTCTTCATTACGGCTTTCGATCTGTTCCGCAGTGGCTTTTTTCGCTGTCCCTGTATTAAAACGTTCAGTGTGAATTTTGCTGCGCGCAATACCAAGTTCAGGCAATACGGTTTCAATCGCATCCATCATTTCATCAGGACCACAGGCAAAACAGTGATCAAAATCTGCATTGATCAAATCCGCCTTGAATAATGACTGTAATTTTTCAGCATCAATACGACCATTAAATAAAGCACTGTCATTCATTTCACGAGAAAAAACATTCACCAACTGAAAACGATTTTTAAAACGATCTTTCAAATCCATAATTTGCTCAGCAAACATGGTTTGTTTCCAAGTACGGTTGCCATAAATCAAAGTAAAATTGGCATCTTCCTGTTGCAATAACACAGTTTTGACAATGGATAAAATCGGAGTAATACCACTGCCTGCGGCAAAGCCAAGATAATTTTTACCACCGACTTTGGCAGCTTTTTGGAAGAACACGCCTTGTGGTGGCATGACTTCAAGCTGATCGCCTGCTTTTAAATTGTCATTTGCCCAATTTGAAAATTGACCTTGATCAATTTTTTTAATGGCAATGCTCATGTCTTCATTGTGATCACTGCAAATCGAGTAACAACGGCGAATTTCACCTGCATCAGTTAAATGACGAATGGTGAGATGTTGCCCTGCTTGATATTGAAAATCAGCTTGTAATTCAGGGCTGACATCAAATGCAATACAAATTGCCTGCTCAGTTTGAGGCGTAATTGATTTAATGGTTAATGGTATAAATTGACTCATTTGAAAATCCCTCTTTCTGTTTGACTATGAAAATACGCTGTTAAATACATTTAAAATAGTCAAATGGTTCTAAGCAGTCTTTGCATTGATATAAGGCTTTGCATGCAGTCGAACTAAATTCACTTAATAATTTGGTGTGTACGCTGTGGCAATGAGGGCATTCAATGCCATCGGTCAATGCCACATGAGTACCACAGCTATGCGCTTCGCCCTTTGGCGGTGCGATGCCATATTTTTTCAATTTGTCTTTGCCGTTTTGGCTCATCCAATCAGTTGTCCACGCTTCGGATAAATCCACCACCACATTGACAGGGGTAAGTTGATGCTGTGTAAATGCTTGTTCAATTTCAGCTTTTAATACATCTGTTGCAGGGCATCCGCTATAAGTTGGTGTCAGTCGAACCACAAGTTCATTGTCCTGATTGAATTCCACACCACGAATCATGCCCAAATCCACCACAGACAAAACAGGGATTTCAGGATCAGAAATTTGTGCCAAAACATCCCAACATTGATCAGTACATTGTCGAATTAAATTCATGGAACTTGCTCCTTGTTCTGACAGAATTACCAATTCATATTTGGATAACTACGTTGCATAGATTGCATTTCAGCCAAAACATAGCCCAAATGTTCAGTATGCAAACCTTGTTTTGCACCACGGCGATACGCACCCAATTCAGGAATGTTCAAGCCATAATGCGCAGCTTCTGCATTTACAACGTCTAGCCACTGTGCTTTTAACAGCGTGATATTTGGAATCACACCATCTTGTACCAATTGCTGTTCATCTGCGCTGAGATCAAAAAGCTCTTCGGTAAAACGCCACAATTCATTTAAACCATTTTGGGTTCTTTCATGCGCTTCTGCTGTACCGAGACTTAAACGCTCCATCCAAGCGGTTGAAAAACGTAAGTGATATTTCACTTCACGCAAAGACTTGATAGCAAAGGCACGTAATTCCGCATGGTTGCTATTACTTAAAGCGGCGAAGAGTAAATGGTGATAATGATCCATTAACCATTGACGGACGATGGTTTGCGCAAAGTCGCCGTTTGGTTGTTCACAAAGCAATAAATTGCGATATTCACGTTCAGTGCGGAAAAAAGCCAATTGATCTTCATCACGACCTAGACCCTCGACTTCACCTGCAAGGCTCAGCACAGTACGAGCTTGACCAAGTAAATCCAAACCAATATTGGCAAGTGCAATATCAAGCTCCAATTCAGGCGCATGACCACACCACTCCGCCAAACGGTGCGATAAAATCAGTTGGCTGTCTGCCAAATGCAAAAGATATTGAGAAAATACTGAATGATTCATTTGCCTACTCCTTACATGTGCTCAATGCCATCAGGGATATGGTAAAAAGTCGGATGACGATAAACCTTATCCAAAGCAGGATCGAAAAATTCTTCTTTTTCCTCAGGTTGTGAGCAAGTGATCAGCTCAGATTTCACCACCCAAATGCTGATCCCTTCATTACGACGGGTATAGACATCACGGGCATTTTGCAAGGCAATTTCAGCATCAGGCGCACGTAAGCTACCCACATGACGATGACTTAAACCTTGTTTACTACGTACAAATACTTCGAATAACGACCAATTGTTTTTATTGTTCATGAGAGAAGCCTTCCTGAAATTTAAAACGATAATGAACCAATGTGCTGTGGATTAAGAGTGCTGTGAATTAAGCGACTTTTGCAGTTTCATCAGCTTGTTGCTTTTGTGCATACACTGCTGCTGAATCACGCACCCATTTTCCGCCTTCCCACGCTTTGCGACGTGCTTCGATACGCTCATGGTTGCAAGGACCTTTACCTGCAAGGATGTCATTGAACTCATCCCAATTGATTGGACCTGACTCGTAATGCCCTGTTTCTTCATTAAAACGAAGATCAGGATCAGGTACAGTCAAACCCAACATGTGTACTTGTGGCACAGTGTTATCAACAAATTTTTGGCGTAATGCATCATTGCTGAATAATTTGATTTTCCACTGCATGCTTTGCGCACTGTTTGGAGAATTGTCATCACTTGGACCAAACATCATTTGCACAGGCCACCAAAAACGATTGACCGCATCTTGCGCCATTTGTTTTTGCTCAGGTGTCCCATTTGCAAGTTGCATCATCGCCTCAAAACCCTGACGTTGATGGAAACTTTCTTCTTTACAGACACGAACCATGGCACGTGCATAAGGACCATAAGAGGTACGACACAATGCCACCTGATTCACGATCGCAGCACCATCGACCAACCAACCGATTGCGGCAACATCTGCCCAAGACAGCGTTGGATAGTTGAAAATTGAAGAATATTTCATACGACCTGCGATGAGTTTATCCATCATGTCGTCACGATCTGCACCCAAAGTTTCAGCCGCACTATATAAATACAAAGCATGCCCTGCTTCATCTTGCACTTTTGCCAACAATACTGCTTTACGTTTCAAACTTGGCGCACGTGTAATCCAATTGCCCTCAGGTAACATGCCAACTACTTCTGAGTGTGCATGTTGTCCGATTTGGCGAATTAAAGTTTTACGGTATGCATCAGGCATCCAATCTTTTGGTTCGATTGAAATGTCCTTTTCAAGCGCTTGATCAAAATCTTGTTGATGATTTTTCATTGTGTCCTCACTTATCCCAAGTGTTTATGAGATTCAAAGTAAAACGATACGAATAAAAAATCAATACTATTTTATATGTATCATATTAAAATTTTCAGCAAAATTCATTAACCTACTGTATTTCAATAATATTAATTTTTAAATATTTGTTGTTACAGCATTTTAATGGAAAAATATTTGACAATTTAAAAATAAAGGAACAAATTATGAATCATCAAAATTAAAAATTTATGTAAAACGTATCATAAAAGGAGTTAGCCATGCTTGAGCTAGATGCAGGATCAAATCCAACCGAGCACAATGCAGATCACGATGCTTCCACACAAGCATCTGACGTGAAAAAATTAAGTTCTTTGGTTTATGGACAGAACTTTATTGCACAAAATGAGTTCCGTACTGTTTACCATGCCATTACAGGTGATGCGATTTATCAAGTCAGCAGCCAAGGCATCGACACCAAAGCTATTGTTGAGTTTGCAAAAAGCAAAGGTTCAGCGATTGCTAATCTGACGTTCCATGAACGTGCCAATGCTTTAAAACAAGTGGCGCAATATCTACTTGAACGCAAAGAAAATTATTATGAACTTGCCAAAGCAACAGGCTGTACCCGTAAAGATGCTTGGATTGATGTCGAAGGCGGAATCGGTACTTTATTTGCCTACTCAAGTTTAGTCCGCCGTGAACTGAGCGATGAAACTGCATTGGTTGAAGATGCATGGATTCCATTGTCAAAAAATGGCACCTTTGGCGCAAAACATATCCTTAGCCCGAAAGCAGGTGTTGCAGTACACATTGACGCTTTTAACTTCCCAATTTGGGGAATGTTAGAAAAAATCGCACCGACACTTTTGGCAGGTGTACCTTGTATCGTTAAACCTGCGACTGAAGGCGCAGAAATGACCCATGCTGTAGTTGCTGATATTTTGGCAAGTGGCTTCTTACCTGAAGGTGCTTTACAGCTGATCTGTGGTCAGACTTATGATTTATTTGAACATTTAAATGCACAAGATACGGTAACCTTTACAGGTTCAGCCTCTACAGGTCAGAAATTACGTGCGCATCCGCATTTAAATCAATATTCAATTCCATTCAGCATGGAAGCGGATTCGGTGAATAGTGCGATCTTGACTGAACAAGCCAATGACGAAACTATCGACCTATTTGTACGTGAAGTTTTCCGTGAAATGACCACCAAATCAGGTCAAAAATGTACTGCGATCCGCCGTGCTTTTGTTCCTGCAAATTTATTGGATACGGTACAAAGCCGTTTGGTTGTGAAGCTACAGAAAGTCGTGGTCGGTAATCCTGAACTTGAAAATGTCACCATGGGTGCATTGGCAAGTGTTAAACAAAAACACGATGTGGCTGAAAGAGTTGAACAACTCAGCCAAGATGCTGAAATTGTTTTCGGTAGCCATTTACGTCAAGACTTTAACATTGTTGCAGAACACCCTGAAAATGGTGCGTTCTATCCGCCAACAGTTTTAGTGTGTAAATCACCTAATGAAGCGCAAGCCATTCACCAAGTTGAAGCATTTGGTCCTGTCGTCACCTTGATGCCTTATCACAATCTTGCCGAATTGGCTCAGTTAGTGGCAAAAGGTGAAGGTAGTTTAGTTGCATCTGTAGTTCGCAATGCGGATGAAAATGTTGAACAAATCATTGCCAAAATCGCACCATGGCATGGTCGTGTACATGTCCTTGATGCTGAAAATGCCAAAGAAAGTACAGGTCATGGTTCACCACTTCCATTGCTTGTGCATGGCGGTCCGGGACGTGCAGGTGGCGGTGAAGAATTGGGCGGTTTACGTGCAGTAAAACATTATATGCAACGTACTGCGATTCAAGGCTCACCAAATGCGATGACCCAAATCGGACACAGTTGGACGATTGGTTCGCAAGTGTTTGAAGATCGTGTTCATCCGTTCAAAAAATCCTTTGATGAACTGCGTGTAGGTGAGCGTTTATTGACAGCTCGTCGTACGGTGACTGAAGCAGATATTGTGAATTTTGCCTGTTTAAGTGGCGACCATTTCTATGCACATATGGACAAAATCGCTGCGGCAGATTCCCTGTTCGGTGATCGTGTTGCGCATGGTTACTTTATCGTTTCGGCAGCGGCAGGTTTATTTGTCGATGCTGCACCGGGACCTGTAATTGCCAACTATGGTATGGACAATTTACGTTTTGTCGAACCTGTGAAAATTGGTGACACCATTCAAGTTGAACTGACTTGTAAGCAAAAAACACCGAAACCATTGCGCGATCCTGAACAAAAACCGCATGGCGTAGTGGTTTGGGACATTAAAGTCAAAAACCAACGCAATGAATTGGTCGCAACTTACGACATTTTAACCCTCGTAAATCGTGACTAGGTTTTTTGTTCATTAATAAGTTTTATTATGACCGATATGGATACGCGCTAACGTCATCCGCAACTGTTTGAGGCAGGACTACATAGACAAGTTAATGTTTCTGCGAACTATCAATCAAATGGTGGTAGTTGGCGAGTTTTGCGGATGACAATGGTTTTGCCTACTTTTCCCGAAAGAAAAGTAGGTCGAACCGAAGGTTAATCCTGAAATTAAAACTATTGATGTAAGACACCTTCAAATAGCCTTAAAGCTGTTAAAAAAGCGCATTTTTTTAACTTCGGAGCATCAATAAATATGCTTATTTAATTAAATTTTCCATCCTTTTAAAGGTAAAGAAATTTCAATTCACAGCACCATTGATAAAAGACACCTTTCCAAATATGGATTTTGGAGCATCATTGAAGGATTTCAAAATGAATAAAGTCTATCCAAATAGTCAGGCAGCACTGTTTGATATTGTTCAGGACAATATGCTGATTGCTGTCGGTGGTTTCGGTTTATGTGGCATTCCTGAGTTACTTATTCAAACCTTACGTGACTCCAATGCCCAACAACTGACCTGTATTAGTAATAATGCAGGCATCGACGGCATCGGTTTAAGCCTACTCCTTGAATCACGCCAAGTGAAAAAAATGATTTCATCATACATTGGCGGAAACAAAGAATTTGAACGCCAATACCTCGCAGGTGAACTCGAAGTCGAACTCACTCCACAAGGTACATTGGCTGAAAAATTACGTGCCGCAGGCGCAGGTATCCCCGCTTTTTATACCAAAACAGGTGTAGGAACAGCGGTACAAGAAGGCAAAGAAGTCCGTAACTTTAAAGGGCAAAACTACCTACTTGAAGAAGCATTAAATGCTGATCTTGCTTTGGTAAAAGCCTACAAAGCGGATAAAGCAGGCAACTTAGTGTTCCGCAAAACTGCCCGCAATATCAATCCCGACTGTGCGATGGCTGCCAAACTCACCATCGTAGAAGTAGAAGAATTGGTCGAAATTGGAGAATTAGATCCTGATGACATTCACCTCCCCGGTATTTATGTCGATCGTATTGTGGTCAATCCAAATCCAAACAAACACATTGAAATTCGAACCGTCAAAAGTGCTGCATAAGGAATACGCTCATGGCTTGGACACAAGAACAAATGGCACAACGTGCTGCACAAGAGTTACACGATGGCGATTATGTCAATTTAGGCATCGGTTTACCGACATTGGTGGCGAATTATATCGACCCTGAACTGCATATTTGGCTGCAATCTGAAAATGGTTTATTGGGCATTGGCGAATTTCCGCTTGAAGAACAAGTCGATGCAGATTTGATCAATGCAGGCAAACAAACCGTCACTACTAAATCAGGCGCATCATTTTTCTCAAGCTCAGACTCATTTGCCATGATCCGAGGTGGTCATGTCGATGTGGCAATTTTGGGTGCGATGCAAGTGTCTAAAACAGGCGATATTGCCAATTGGATGATTCCGGGACATAAAGTCAAAGGCATGGGTGGCGCAATGGACTTGGTCGCAGGCGCTAAAAAAATTGTGGTGATGATGCAGCATTGCAATAAAAATGGTGAAGCCAAAATTTTAGATCAATGCACACTCCCCTTAACAGGACAAGGCGTGGTCAGCCGAATCATCAGCAATTATGGTGTATTTGATATTATTGACAATACAGTACGTATTGTTGAACTTGCGCCTGACATCAGTCTTGAAGAAGTCATTCAAGCCACAGGTACAACTTTAATTTATGACGAAACTACGTTAGATGCTGCTTAGTTTCTTGATGTTACTAATTATCGCTAAAATTAAAAATAAAAGGTGGAATAAGGGTATTCAAAATACAACCTCTCCCTAGCCCTCACTTACGCCTCATTTTAAAGCAGTGCTTTAAAACTTGCTCAGGAGATAGAACTCTTAATAATGGAAGTCCCTTCTCCCTTTGGGAGAAGGTTAGGATGAGGGAGATTCAGTAATCTTATCCTCTTGCGGAGTTAGCTCCTAAAGGGAGAATGAACTTCATTACTCATTATTGAACTATGATTGACGTACACACCAATGCGATGTATTAAAACCACATCCATTTCCTCCCCTAGATAAAAGACCTTTTATCTAGGCTTTTTTGCGATTAAAACAATAAAACATGATACACTTTTAAATATTAAAAATTATTTTTACATTATATTATTTTGAATAAACAACACTTTTCAATAAATTTAAAATTGTAAATTATTGATATATATTTTTTATTTAGAAATAAAATTCAATAAAACAAAGTTCATAAATTTATTTAAAAGATACAATTTTAAATAAATATTATTTAAGGTGTATCTTTTTAAAAATTATTAAGCATAATTAAATGAATTGATTCATGACGAATCATGGCGACAAGGATATGGTTCCAATCAAAAACTAAAAAATAGATTGAAGCCGCTCGCACAAGACAAAAAAGGAAATGCTATGGAAAATTCTCAAGTAGAACTGCACAGCCCGACGCTTGCATTACCCCATGCGTCACGTACCCGTAAAATCGCAATGGCAACCATCGTGGGCACTACCATCGAATGGTACGACTACTTTATCTATGCCGCAGTTGCAGGCTTAGTCTTCAATCAACTGTTCTTTAAACCTGCAGGACCTGTCTTTGCAACCCTATTGGTTTTTGCATCGGTGGGAATCAGTTTCATTTTCCGTCCTTTTGGTGCATTCATCGCAGGCTATTTCGGCGATAAATTTGGACGTAAAACCGTACTTGCCATCACCTTGATCATGATGGGCGGTACCACAACTTTGATTGGTCTATTACCGACCTATGACAGCATCGGCATTGCTGCACCGATCATTTTGATTTTACTGCGAATCTTACAAGGCATCTCCGCAGGTGGTGAATGGGGCGGCGCTGTGTTGATGGCAGTTGAACATGCACCGACTGAAAAACGTGGTCTATTCAGCTCGTTCCCTCAACTTGGCGTTCCACTTGGTTTATTGCTTGCGTCTTTGGTACTCGTGATCATGACAGGCTATGTATCACCGGGTGAAGAATTTATGGCATGGGGTTGGCGTATTCCATTCCTATTGAGTATTTTACTGTTCGCTTTGGGTTATTGGATTCGTCGTTCAGTCGAAGAAAGCCCGATTTTTGAAGAATTAAAGCAAAAAGGTACGACTCAAAAACCAATCCGTGAATTATTTGGTCAATACAAAAAAGTTATTTTCAGTTCAGCATTGTTGATCGCAGGAACAACTGCACTAGGCTATATGACTGCGGGTGGTTTCATCCAAAGCTTTACCACCAATCCAAAAGGTTTAAACCTCGACCGCCCTACTATTCTTGGTTTAGTCAGTATTTCAGCGGTAATTTGGACATTCTTCACGTGGTTATCAGCGGTACTGTCTGACAAATTTGGACGTAAACCGATTTATATCGTGGGTTCAATCATCCAAGTCATTACTGCACTTGCTCTATTTCCACTGATCAGTACAGGTAACTACGGCTTGATCATGTTGGGCTTGGCACTTTTATCCATGGGTATCGGTATCACCTACGGCGTACAAGCAGTTTTCTACTCAGAACTGTTCCCTGCTTCGATTCGTTTCTCAGGTATTTCAATTACCTATGCGATTGGTTCGATCATCGGTGGTGCATTTGCCCCACTCATTGCAGCAGCACTCATTGGCAAAGTAAATGGAATTTATTTGGTCAGTGCTTATTTGACTGTGATGTCGGTGATTGCATTCCTTGCGATTTGTATTTTCAAAGATCGTACAGGCATCGCACTCGAACCTGATGCGGAAGACGTTCAAAAACAATCTCCTTTCATTTGGAAATAAACTTAAGTCAAGGATGCCTTATGTTAAAAAAACGCTCATTTTCAACACTTTTTTCCGCACTGATGCTGATCAATGGCTGTGCCATGATGCAACAACTCCATGCGGAAGATGAATGGAAATTCACCCTAAAAAATGCCTATATCGATCGTAATTTTGATCAGTCAAATGTCAAAGATACAGGCAGTTGGTCGCAAGGTGCGTCATTATTTTACACTTCAAAATTTCATGACACACCGCTACAAATTTTAGATCAGCCGATCCAAATCGGTGTCGATGGTTCGGTGCAATATGCAGTCCGCCTTAGCAACGATAAGCATGTGGATGATACGGTGTTGCCTTTTGACCCAATCAAAAAAGAACAAGCCGATGATTATTTAAAATACGGTGGCACACTGAAACTGAAATATGATCAGGCAGAACTGCGTGTTGGGGAATTGTGGCTGAATTTACCGATGACCACCGTCGACACAAGTCGTCAGCTACTCACCACCTATCAAGGGGTAAATTTAAAATTTCCTGTGATGGATAAATTAAAAGTTGAACTTGGACATGTCACTCGTAATTCACCACGGAATAAAGAAGATTTCTATAAATTTTCTTATACGCAAAATGGTGTAAAACACTATTCAGATGGCTTGGACTACATCAACTTTGTCTATGATGTAAATAAAGATTTAAATGTGAATTACTACTATGGGCATTTGGATAATTTATATGACAAGCATTATTTAGGTGTTGAACATAAATATCCGATTGCCGAAAATATCGCACTACATTCCAAGTTGCGCTATTTTAATTCACAGGACAATAGCAGTGCATTAGACATCGACAGTCAAAACATCGGCTTATTGGAAACGATAAAAGTAAAAAATCATAGTATTGGCGTGGGCTATCAGCAGATCGTGGGCGATGCCTACCCTTTACCGGATGGTTTTTTACCTGAGTTATATTTTATCAATTGGAATGTCACTGGCTTTTTCAAGAAAAATGAGAAATCTTGGCATTTCATCTATGGTTATGATTTTAAAGACTATGTACCTGGTCTGACGAGTACTGCCAAATATGCCATGGGCGATGATATTAAAATGGCAAATGGGCAGAAAAATAAGGAATCTGAGTTTAACTTATTTACAAGTTATACCTTCCAACAACCGATGCTCAAAGGTTTTTCAATACAACATTTATTTGCCAAATATGATCAAGATCATGGCAATGACTTTGTGGAAAATCGTTTCTTTATCAATTATCAACGTAAGTTTTAAGTCGATGTAAAATATGAGCAACTGCATCAACAAGATGTTGTAAATCAGTTGCTCATAAAAACTCAACTTTCATCAGTTATGAAAATTTTCACTTTAGAACATAAATAATTCATTCATCAGCAAACGCATCATCAATCTCACTCTGTAGCCTTATGGCACTCATTTTGCTTAACAAATATTACGTTTTTAAAGATTCGTAATATTCAAGCGAAATAGGGGGCAAAAATGGGCAAAATCACAATGGATGTTAGAAAAAGGCACAAGCTTTTACTTAGCTTTTGTTCTTTTCTCATTCCGATTCTAATTTGGTGTGCTGTCAGTTATTTACCTTTTATTTGGCATCCTCAAGTACAAATCACCAACTCCGGCAGTGTCGCATATTTACAAGTTGGCAGTCAGGTTGATAAAAATGTGTACTACAGCGAAGCACAAAATGCCGTAGATCAGCATGCAGCTCCACCTCAAGGTATCCTTGTCAACCCAATATATTTACCTGCACCGCATGAGGTCGCAAAAGCTTTGGTGACGGCATTTATCACACCACCCGAACAACCTGACACGCCTTGGTTTCATCAAAGTCTATGGCATAGTATCAAAATTGTATTCCTAGCATTTTTTATTTCATCAATCATCGGCATTCCACTTGGTATCCTCTGCGGTTTTTCTCAAAAAATATCCCTACTCACCGAACCCTTTGTTGAGTTTTTCCGTTACTTACCTGCACCTGCATTTGGTGCGCTCGCTGTGGCAATTTTAGGTATCAATGACGCACCGAAAATCGCCATCATTGTTATTGGGACTTTATTTCAACAAATTTTAATCATCGCCAACACCACCCGAATGGTTGATAAAAGTTTGATCGAAGCGGGTTATACCTTGGGAACCAATAAATTGAAGAGTTTATTTAATGTCGTTATTCCTGCTGCCCTGCCTGATATTTATCGTGATTTGCGTGTTCTACTTGGTTGGGCGTGGACATATTTGATTGTCTCAGAATTGATCGGGACAACATCGGGGATTACATGGTTTATCACCCAACAAGCACGTTACCAAAACTTTGACAATGTCTATGCAGCCATCCTGATTATTGGTGTGATTGGTCTTGTGTGTGATTTGATTTTAATGAAATTCGGCGAGCGCGTGTTCGCATGGAAAGCAGGAGTAAAATAATGAATAATTCAACATTTAATGCACATGAATACTTTCAAAAAATCTATGCACGTCCTGTTCTTTTAGAAGCCAAAAAACTCAGCCAAGTGTTTAAACATGGCAAAACTGAACGCACTATTTTAAATCAGCTTGATTTGAAAATTCATAAACGTGAATTTATTTGTGTGATTGGCCCATCGGGCTGTGGAAAATCCACACTTAGTCGTATCGTTGCAGGATTAGATCCCTATAGTCATGGTGAACTGATTGTGGATGGCGAGTTAATCAAAGGTCCCAGTCCTGAACGGGGTATGGTATTCCAAGGCTATACCCTTTTTCCGTGGAAAACAGTCAAAGAAAATGTCATGTTTGGTCCACTCATGAAAGGTGCGAGTAACCCTTCCGCAGAAGCAGCTGCACGAGAATGGATCAATCTCATTGGTTTGGAAAAATACGAAAATCAATATCCGCATCAACTGTCAGGAGGAATGAAACAACGTGTCGCTATTGCACGGGCATTGGTCAATGAACCTAAAATATTATTGATGGATGAACCTTTTGGTGCGCTTGATCCACATACCCGTCAGAAAATGCAAAAGCACTTAATGGATCTTTGGCAAAATATTGATATTACAATTATTTTCGTTACTCACGATATGGATGAAGCCATTTTACTTGCTGATCGAATTGTTGCGTTAAAAGCCAATCCTGGTGAAATCAAAGAAATCATCGAAGTGCATTTACCTCGCCCTCGAACTCCTGAATTAATGCAGACACCTGAGTTTAAAAAATTGCGTGAACGTGTGGATGACTTAGTTCATGCACAAGATGATGAGGTTGATCCTGCATTGGAAGATTTACCGAAAATTCCGCTGATGACTTCAGTCAATGAAGATTAAGATTCTATTCAAACCAATATAATTTTTCGATAAATCAATTTCTTACCAATTTTATAAAGGCTTATTCAATCATCCATGATGAATAAGCCCTATCTAAGCCCTAAAAACTCAATATTTAAATAAGAATGAGAACCACGAATATTGTTCGTTTTCGGTTGATCTATATTAGACCTCTTGCGTTAATCAAATAATAAGCAAACATTAAATCCAAATATTAATCTAAAAAGTATCAGGAGTTCCTTCTCTTGCGCCATATATGGCTCAGGGATGAGGAAGTAACTCCGCAAAAGGATGAGGGGATTTTTTTAAAGAAAACCTCTCCCTCTTGCGAAACTATGTTTCTCATCCTGCCAAGAGAGGGAACCTCCATTTTTAGCTCATTCACTTTGGAAATCACTTTCGCAAGAGGTCTATTTTCAAATAAAATAGCATCTTAGCAATGAAAAGCTCTATTCAATTAAGTGATACATTTTCATCAATCAAGACTAAAATTTATCATCATTCATATTCTAAGCATTAGTTTTGCCACGAAAACTACGAAATATAAATACAGTATTTTTAAATTGTTTTAGTTCTTTCTTTTAAAGGTTAGCTTCTGTTTAGTTTTTATCGATTTCAATTCTTAACAAGCAAAAAGCCTGAATCTTGAAAGATTTCAGGCTTTTATATTATGTCATCAAGACGGTTTTATGGAGATCATTTTAACGCTTGAATCAATGTTGGATAAATCAAGCCATCTACGTTCTGTTCCGCTTTATAGATGCCATTTTCAACATTGAATTTATTGACATGGTAGGACGAACCGTAGATTGAATCAAAACCAGTACCTTTGGAAAAGACTTTTTGGTTGGCTTCAAGATCCAGTAAATGTGTACCATCCACCATAGACTCATACTGTTTTGGATCAACCCCAGAACGTGCAGCCATAATTTTTATAGCATCACCACGGGTTGCAGGGTCATTGATGTATTTAACGGTTTTGTCCCAAACTTGAAGTAACTTTTTCCATTCCTCTTGATGTGCGGTTAAATGACTCATGTTCACAGTTAATGTGTCATAAATTAACCCAGGTTTATCTTTTGAGGAGTAAATAATTTTAGCTCCTGAAACTGCCTTCAGTGCTTGACTTGCCACAGGTTGCCAAACTGCAATCGCAGAGACATCAGGACTTGAAAATACTTGGGGTAATTGATTGGTTGTAGAGTTGACCAATTTAACATCCGTTGCGGAAATTTTTTGATCTGACAATGTGGTTGCCAATAACAAATGATCGACCAAACCTTTTTCAACCCCGACTGATTTCCCTTTTAAGTCTTGGATTGAATTAATCCCTGCTTTGGCAATAATCACATCATTGCCTGCGGAATAGTCCGTTGCCAAAATCATCATGCCTTGTGTACCACCAGAAGCAGTCACAAGATTATCGCCATTAGTTACAAATACAGCATCCAATTGGTTTGCGGAAAATGCGGAGAGTGAAGCTGAATAATCAAACCATTTAAAATCGACATTTAGTCCTGCTTCTTTTAGCCAACCTTTCTCGATTGCGACCTGCCAAGCCACCCATCCAGGCCAGTCACTATAGCCAATCGTGATCGGTTTGCGCTCTACTGATGCTTTGCTACCGTCCTTCGCTTCAGGAATTTTTGCCGTGTTATCGCAACCACTGAACAAGATTGTAGAAACAATCGATGCAGATAAGAGTGCCTTTTTAATCATGATGTAACTCCCCCACTTTTTGTTGAATTTGATGTTGCATTATTTTGCTTTAATGACTGAATATAACTGCGCCAACCACCAAAATGACTGATATCGATTGCTTCATTGATGGCATAATTCTCACAAATGAAGCCTTTTACCCATGAGCCATCTTCGAGCTGTACATTGCCGATCCCAAGCGGTGCAGGGACTTCAGCGACAATTGCACCAAAATTAGCAAGTGGAACATCCCATACTTCAAGTTCGATACTTTGACCCTGCGCATCACATTGCAGTCCAGGTTTCTGTGGTGTGGTATTTTTTAGCGCATAAAGTTTATAGTTTGCCGCACTCTTGGTTTTCTTTAGCAAAGTCGCTAAACGTGTGGTCAATTGAAAATTTAAAGGCATACCCGTTAAATGAGCACCGACTACAGCCAATTTCACTGAATTATTGGATTGAATTTCGCGTGTTTTTTGATAGTTTTGCTCTGATGTTCCAAGTGTTAATGCTGTTTCTGCTTGCCATTTTTGCGCAAAATTTGCCAAAGCTTGATCGTGCCAAGCAGGTGCAATAAAGGTTACGCCACTTGGCAATCCGTCAGCTCGAATGACATTGGGCAAGGCGATTGCTGATAAATCGGCAAAATTGACGAAATTGGTATATGCCCCCATGTGTGAATTTTTCACAATAGGATCAGCTTCAACATCCACAATTTTATAAATTGTTGGTGCAGTTGGTACCATCAATGCATCATACGGCGTTAGGGCTAAATTGATTTTTCGAGCCAATTCCGCACGATGATATTCAGCTTGTAGCGCATCGGTTGCTTTAAATTTATCTGCTTGTGCAATGATCTGTGCAATCACAGGATGTGCTTGATCACGTGTAATTAATTTCTCTACAGCAACTGTCCGTTCAGCAACCCAAGCATCATTGTAGAGCGCCTGAGCAAGTTGATTAAAATCTGTAAAATCAATTTCTTCAACCTGATAACCCAGTGTTTTTACACGCTCAATCGCAATTGAAAATGCTTTTTCAGTTTCAACATCGCCATAAAACTCAAGTTGTTTCGGGACAGCTATTTTGCCTTTGGAAAATTGTGTCGGTACATTGGCTGGATGCGTCCGTGAATATTCATCTGCATCATCATATCCTTGCATGATGTCTGCCACTGTCCACGCATCGTCTGCTGTTAGGGCAAATATTGATATCACATCAATAGTTCGGCATGCAGGAATTAATCCAGTCGTAGAAAACCAGCCCTTTGTTGGCTTTAATCCCACGATATTGTTATGTCCTGCGGGTACACGCCCTGAACCTGCGGTGTCTGTGCCTAAACTGAATGGAACAACACCTTTGGCAACCGTAACCGATGAACCTGAACTTGATCCGCCACTGATATATTCAGGATTGAAACTATTTTTCACTGCACCATAAGGTGAGCGCACACCAACCAATCCTGTCGCAAATTGGTCAAGGTTGGTTTTGCCGATGACAATCGCCCCTGCTTTTTTGAGTTTGGCGACAACTGTTGCATCCGTAGTTGCTAAATATTCTGCCTCTTTACATGCAGCAGTCGTATGAAATCCTGCAACATCTATATTGTCTTTGACTGCAAATGGCACACCGTAGAGTGGTAAATCTGCACTATCTTGATTTTTTAATTGATCTATTTGTGTTTGAAGCTGTGCTGTAGATGCAATCTCAATCCAGGCATGATCCTCATTGCTAATAGATTTTACATAATCAAATAAATCCTCCAGTTTGATTTGCTTATTTTCATAAGCATTTTCCCAATCTTGGATCGTCCATAGCTGTTTCACACGCTTACTCCTTATTCGTTCAATCATTTTGTGGAATGGGCGGCATCACGGCATCCATCAGTTCAAGATGCCCTTTGATCACGCCTTTTAATGCGATAAATTGTTGGCTGATATGCCGAAGTTCAGAACTTGCCCCTTGCATCAGCATGACTTGTAATATTTTCTGTTGATCCAGTTGTATATGTAGTGAACTAATCACTTGTGCTAAAAACTGCTGTTGTAAATCAATCAGTTGATTGCGAAGTTGTATGTGTTCAACCTCATAAAGCAGTATCAATGTTCCGACCATCACTGCATTTGTGTGTTCTTGCGCTGCAATCAAATGCCGATTGATCATATCCACGATTGCTTGTGATCGGCTTTCGTAGTGTTGATCGACAATTTTTTGGTCAAGTGCATTGAGTGTGGTTTCAGGCACAGTGACACTGATCCGTGCCAATTTTGTTTTAGGCACGGTTTATCCTTTTTTAATGATCACTGAGCTGTGTTGTTTGACATGAACACCTGCACGAGCAGTAAAAAGCTCGACAAGAAATACTTTAAGTGGATGTGCTTTTTTGGCTTGAGGATGGGGATGGTTCATATCGCAACTCCTTTAAGTATTACCAAATTAATTTTTAGTATTACTTGTCAGGAAATGCAGAAAGCGTGCCAATTTTTAATTATCTCAGACTCACAAAGAAGCTTTAGAACGCCCAATTAATGTGCTAAAAAATCATCATTATGCAAATTGCACCAAATTTGCATTTTTTGTACTAATAATGATTACTTCATCAAAGCCAATATTGAAGATTTCCATTGGGTTCTTTTCAAATCTTGAATGCTTGGTTCTTCTTGGCAATGTCCTAAACATGTAAACAATAGACAAATGCAAGCAATTTAAAGAACTTTTAAAAATTTTTTTATTGGTCTTCTGATAAAATCAGTTAATCTTTATTTAATAAAAGATCGCTATAAATTTAATTAAATAATCTATAAGAGGTGTCATAAATAGGTTTATTTAAAAACTTGTTGTAAATAGCATTTTCATTACTAAACCATATTGGTTCTTGGTCATCATACTCGTCTTTATCCATAACTATCATTGCACCTAAACTATTTTTTAAAATATTCCCAATAAATTCAGGTGCTAAATTGTATACTTTATTATCCTTATAATAACCGACTAAATTTTTATTTTTATCATAAATTTTGCCATCGATAAAATGCCCTTTTATTTGTCCGAAAATATCAATAATATTATTAAGACCTTCTCTAGCGTAAAATACCAATGTATTTATTTTAGTTGGTATACGAGGTATTCTATTTATAGCTATACCTACCCTACAGTGGGATGTGCCAATAGAACTTAAACGGTTATTAGCACCTCTAGGATCAAGAACGATGTCCCCATTTTTTTCTATAACTACGTGCGTGTTGAGATACTTCATATTAATTCTATTTATACGAATTGATTTATAACCTTCTAGATCAATATCTAATGTAATTTCTTTAGGTCTAGATCTAACCTCTACTCTACTAGCAATACTTTTAATATCAGCTGTTTTCACTAAACCTACAAAATGATTTTTATTTAAATAACCTATTTTATTTCCATCAGAATCATAAAAAATTGCATTATAAAATAAAGGGCTAAACTCATTATAGTCATCACGACTAACCCAAATTAATGGTTTTCCATTAATTTCCAAAATAATTTGTGTATCTCTAAAGACTGATGATCCGCAGTATACCTCCATTTTAGTTGGATCAGGGTAAAATTGACCTTTTACAATACCTTTATTTTTACAATGGGGATTAGCTTTAAATTTTTTAATTAGTTCTTTAGGTAATCTTCTTCCTGTACTATCCCCATGACATCCTTTACATAATAATGTCATTTTCTCAGGATCGTGAACTTTAGCATCACAATAAAGTGGCTCAATATGCTCATATTCAATGAATAAATTCCCACATTTCACACAACCATAACCATCAGCACGTCTAATTTGATTTTTTATATCTGAAGGAATAGTTCTACTTAACCCATATTTATTAATACTTTGTTTAGTCATATCGAATAAGCCATTATTTTTAAAAAATTATATATAAAAAACCGCCCTTACGGACGGTCTTTTTATTTCTATCTCATCAAGCCACAGGTGCCAAAGTAAACAACACTTGCCCCGTTTTCACCGTTTGACCCTTTTCAATGGTAATCGCTTCAACTTTCATCCGCTCAGGTGCAATGATGGGAATCTCAATCTTCATCGCTTCAATCACAGCAAGCGTTGCACCTTCTTCCACAATATCGCCCGAAGCACATTCAATTTTCCAGATCGACCCAGGCATGTGCGATTCAACCGCACAACCACCCTCAGGAATCAAAACAGCTTCACCATCATCCACAGCATCTAAACTTTCAGAAACATATTCCTGCAAGCCTGCTTCATGCCAACGACGACGTTCAGCCTCAAAATTGGCTTGTTGCAAAGCTTTAAATGCATGAATACTGTCTTGATTGGCTTCTAAAAACTCATTGTATTCTTTCAGGTTTAACACACCCTCTTCAATACGAAGTTTTAAACGCCCTGCTTTAAAATCCTCACGCATTTGCAAAAGTTCAGCTTCAGACACTTCATAAAACTTCACTTGGTCAAAGAAACGCAATAACCACGGCATACCTTGTTCGAAATCAGGATTTTTACGATAACGACTCCACATTTGTGTAGTACGCCCAACAAACTGATACCCGCCAGGCCCTTCCATGCCATAAACACACATATACGCCCCACCAATACCCACAGCATTTTCAGGCGTCCAAGTCCGTGCAGGATTGTATTTAGTGGTCACTAAACGCTGACGTGGGTCAAGTGGTGTGGCAACGGGCGCACCGAGGTATACATCACCTAAACCCATAACCAAATAGTTGGCACTATACACCACATCTTTAACCGCTTGCTTGGATGCCAAGCCATTGATACGGCGAATAAATTCCACATTATCAGGACACCACGGCGCATCTGGACGCACAATTTGGGTATAACGCTCAGTTGCCAATTGCGTTTGTGAATCTTCCCAAGCCAAAGGCAGATATACTGTTCTTGAAGGAACTTGCATATTGTCAATATTTGGCAATTCAGCTTCTGCTTTTTGAAGCTGCGCCAACAATTCAAGTTGATCAATTTTGATTGAATCAAAATGAATTTGTAGTGATCGAATCCCAGGTGTGAGGTCAATAATACCTTGAATATTCTGTTCTTTTACCCATTGCATCAAGGCATGAATACGGAAACGAAGATTTAAATCAAGGACTAATTCACCATATTCAACAAGTAAATAACTATTTCCTGCGGGACGATAAGTCACACTTGGTAAATCATCTTGTCCATCCAATGTTGCCAAAACAGCATCATTTAATGTCTCCATTTCAGCTTGTAATGACGGATTAAAATCAATCATTGCTGTGTCAGATGCGCTAATACTTTGATGATATTTTTGATCCAGGGCTTTGGCTTGCGCATAACTCACAGGAATGAATTTTACCTTATCGCCTGCTTTCAGCTGACCTATTTTCCAAAGCTCAGAATGGATCACCACCGCAGGGCATACAAAACCACCTAAACTGGGACCATCCGGCCCGAGAATAATTGGCATATCCCCTGTAAAATCAATTGCGCCAATCGCATAGGCATTGTCATGAATATTGGAAGGATGCAAGCCTGCTTCGCCACCATCCTCACGTGCCCATTCAGGTTTTGGACCCACCAAACGAATCCCTGTACGGCTGGAGTTATAGTGAATTTCAAATTCATTGGCAAAAAAAGTATCTATATCTTTTTTGGTAAAGAAATCTGGTGCGCCATGTGGACCATACATCACCGCGATTTCCCAAGTATGAGTAAAACTTGGGATATTTTGAGCGTCTAACTGCGTTGACTCTGCTGAGGAATATGCTGTGATCGGCAACATATCTCCGATCAATAAATTACGTCCTGCATGACCGCCAAATTGCCCCAATGTAAATGTTGCTTGTGAACCTAAATATTCAGGTACATCAAAACCGCCTTTAATCCCGATATAACTTCGACAGCCTGTCATGATCGTACCGCATTTTAAGACCTGACCTTTTTTGACATTGATAGTCTGCCACGTCGGCACATTGACACCATCAAGTTTTGATGGCATTTCACCACCTGTAATTACAATTTGGCTATCACAATGGAACTTTAAACTTGGCCCCTGCAAGGTACATTCAAGTCCTGCGGTATTTTTTGCATTGCCTAATAACTGATTGGCAACGCTTAAACTCAATGGATCAATTGCACCTGATGGTGGTACACCGACATCCCAATAGCCCAAACGTCCATCTACATCTTGGATTGAAGTTTGAATCCCTGATTGTAACACTTCAATTTTTTGGGTTTTCCATTCAAAGTTATTTAAAAAACGTGTGGTTTGTGTCCCCGCTTTAAACACTTCACCATCAACAATATTTTGTAAATATTCAAGATTGGTTTCAATGCCTGCGACTTTCGTTTTTGCCAAAGTGTCAATCATAGCTTGAATTGCAGATTCACGACTGTCACTTGTCACGATAATTTTAGCAATCATCGGATCATAAAAAGACGAGACATTTGAACCTGTTTCAACCCATGTTTCATTACGTGCATGGTCATCAAATTGCACATGCGTCAATAAGCCTGCACTCGGTTGGAAATTTTTGATCGGGTCTTCAGCATATAAACGTACTTGGATGGAATGACCTTTTGAACTTAATTTGTCAATTGGAGCAATCCAATCGCCACTGCCTAAAGTGATCATCCATTCAACTAAATCAATGCCAAAAACTTGCTCCGTCACACCGTGTTCTACTTGTAAGCGAGTATTCACTTCCAAGAAATAGAATTCTTGCGTGTCCGTATCCATGACAAATTCAACCGTACCTGCAGAACGATAATTCACGGATTGCATGAGTTGAATCGCAACATCTTGGATATAAGCACGTTGTTGATCATTCAAATGTGGTGCAGGGGTTTCCTCAATCACTTTTTGGTTACGTCGTTGCACCGAACAATCGCGTTCACCCAAAGCCAGGATTTTTCCCTCACCATCACCAAAAATTTGCACTTCGATATGACGTGCATTTTGCACAAATTTTTCTAAATATAATCCTGCATCTTTAAAATTGGCTTGGGCTAAATACGAAACAGTTGCGTATGCTTCTTTAAGTTCTTCGGCATTCCACACCAAGCGCATACCAATCCCACCACCACCTGCGGTACTTTTGAGCATGACGGGATAGCCAATACGCTCGGCTTCACTCAGTGCTTCTATTTCATCTACGAGTAATTGACTACCAGGCAATAAGGGTACATTGGCTTGAATCGCCAATTCGCGTGCCGTATGTTTTAAGCCAAATGACTTCATTTGCGCTGAATTTGGCCCTAAAAATACAATGCCTTGCGCTTCACACAAATCACAAAACTCTGCATTTTCAGAAAGAAAGCCATAACCAGGATGAATCGCTTCTGCACCTGTTTGCTTTGCAACATCTAAAATCTTATCGACATTTAGATAACTTTGACTTGCAGGAGAATTACCAATAAATATAGCTTCATCCGCTAAAGTGACATGTAATGAATCACGATCAGCTTCTGAATAAACCACTACAGATTGAATACCCAACTTTTTAAGTGTACGAATCACTCGGCATGCAATTGCACCACGATTTGCGATCAGGACTTTATTAAACATTTTTATGCTCCTTCTGCTTCACGGATAATCAATTGAATTTGAGTTGGGTTATAGGCATTACATGGATTATTCAGCTGAGGACAATTTGAAATCAGTACGATTAAATCCATTTCAGCCTGAATTTCAACGTATTTTCCTGGTGCAGAAATTCCATCATCAAACTTCAATGCACCATCTTCAGTCACAGGGACATTCATAAAAAAGTTAATGTTCGGTCCGATATGTCTCACATTTAACGCATGTTTTAGTGCAATTGGATGCTTTGCCAAAGCGTACATGAAGTTATTTCGGCAACTGTGCATCGGATATTTATCATGTGAATAACGCACCGTATTACTTTCGCATGAACATGCACCACCCAATGTGTCATGACGACCACAATTATCATCATGAATCACAGCGATTGGACGACCGAAATTACTATATAAAGTTGTGCCTTTTTCTAAATAAATTTGTTGATTCATCGCCAATGTATCTGTTGCGCTATAACGTTCATCTGGATTTTCAGCACTGATAAAGAGCGTATCTACAGCCTGATTTCCCTCAAGATCAACAATACGGAAAAATTGCCCTTTTTTAACTTCACACATCCATGCTTCACCGGCTGGACACACTTCACTAAGCACTGTTTTTTCAAAAGATTGTAAAATTGTCATGGTTATTCTCCTGCTGGCTTAAACATTACTTTCAAGTGCGTAATAACGTGCGTTATTTGCATAGGCACGTTGATTTTGCGAACATGAATCACGACAAATATCATGCTCATTCAAAGGCAAAGCTTTAAATAATTGCATACTCACATCAGCAGGTTGATAACGATCACTATTGTCTAAGGCATGCGGTGCAGCGGACAGAAATACCAAACAATCCATCTCAAAACGCAGTTCAATCACTTGATTGGTACGATCAGCATGGATATATGACAACTCACCACAATCATTGGGAGTAACTTTTGAAAATAAATTAACAGTGGCGCTCAAATCTTTTTGAGCGAGTGAGAATTTCGCCATTTCGACCAATAAGCCATCCAAGCCACTTTGGTACATCTCATTTCGAGCATCTTGAAAGGTACAACTTCCGAACTGCTTTTTAATATATTCAGGACGACTCGCACCACAAAAAGCATCATTCCAACCCTGATCATCATGGATGATCGAAGCCATAACACGCCCTAAATCTGAATACAATGCATGACCTGTCGATAAAAAAGCCGTATGTTGTCCTTTGAGGCTATCGGGCATGTTGTATCGTTCTAATTGATCTGCTGCATTCACACAGAAGAATGATACGTTGGCATTTGCGCCTAATGATTTAAATTGGAGTACTGTCCCTTTTTGAATTCGCCCCGACCAATGATGCCCCCCTGGTAAAACTTCACTCCACAAGATTTTGTTATCGCGATATTGATTTGCATGTTCGCCCATTTGCTCTACCTCATTTAAGGTTAATCCAACCTCCCGGGCTTTTATCCCTCCGTGTAGCTCAATTGAGCCGTAAACTCTCGGTCACAGCACAGCCAATCTTCATTGCGCTGCCGGAACCCTAGTTCACTTTATGATGATGAGTAATTAGCAAATAGCGTGCCATTTCAGTATTACGTTTTTTTGTTTTAGTCGTATTTTTTGAGCTATTCAGGTGCAGGATTTAAATTTTAATAAAGTTGATGTGCCAACTTTTGGGTCATTAAAATTGAGTTAAATTGTTCAAAATGATGTGCCTTGTCATTTCAGCACACCATTTTGAAATTTACACACTAGTTATTTTCAAAATGAAATAATTTCAAAAATCAAACATCAGAATTGTGACGTGACTCAAGGATGAACAATAATTTTAACTGCTGACTCGTTATTGTGAATCAAAGTTTCAAAGCCTTTTGCAACCAAATCATCCAAAGCAATCCGCTGAGTAATAAACGGTTCTAAATTAATTTTACCCTGCTCTACTAAGCGAATGGTTTCCTGATGGTCATTCACATAAGCAATAGTGCCTCGAATATCCAGTTCTTTCATCACCACGCTATGCACATTGATGGTTGCGGGATGACTCCAGATTGACACGATCACCACAACGCCTGTCGGTTTCATGGCAGCAACTAGGGTATCCATCACTTTATTGACACTGCTGCATTCAAAAGCAACATCCACGCCACGATCCTGCGTGATTTTCATCACTTCAGCCACGACATCGACTTGCGAGGGATCTAATACATAATCCACAACGCCTGCTTCCAATGCTTTTTCTTTCCGTTTAGCACTGAGTTCAGTGATAATAACCGTTAAACCTTTGGCTTTTAAAATGGCGGATAATAACAATCCGATTGGACCTGCCCCACCAACCAGTGCAATATCTCCCGCCTTTGCACCACTTCTAACATAGGCGTGATGACCAACAGATAAAGGCTCAATCAACGCAGCTTGATCTAAGGGAATATCATTGGAAATCGGATGTACCCAACGGCGTTGCACCGCAATCTTTTCAGACAATCCGCCACCACGCCCACCTAAACCAATAAAATTCATATCTTTGGATAAATGATAATTGTCATTGGGTCCAGTCGGTATATCATCAGCAATGATATAGGGTTCAACGACCACATGTTGTCCAACCTGAATATCATCCACACCTTCTCCTACAGCATAAACCACACCAGAAAATTCATGTCCCATGGTCACAGGTGCTGACTCTCCTGAAATAGGATGTGGATGCCCACATGGTGGTATGAAAATTGGCCCATCCATAAACTCATGCAAGTCTGTCCCGCAAATCCCACACCAAGCGACTTGTATGCCTACTGTTCCTGCTAAAACTTGTGGTTCAGGAATATCTTCTATACGAATGTCACCCTTGTCATAAAAACGTGCTGCTTTCATATTGCTTCCTTCAACATCTTTTTATTGATAAAAATCTGATGGCTTGTTCTCACAATATTCAGCAATTGAAAATGACGGAACAAGCCTATGATTTAAATGTAAATTGCTCTTTTAAATATGAATCGCACGTTGCATCGCTGCCAATACTGACTCATGCATCGCTTCAGACAACGTTGGATGTGGGAAAATCACCTGTGCCAAACTTTCATCCGTCGCTTCCAAATATTTCGCTATCGCAAAGCCTTGGATATGTTCAGTTACTTCGTGACCGACCATGTGTGCACCCAACAACTCACCAGTTTCCTCATTGAAAATAGTTTTAACAAAGCCTGCTGAATCGCCCAAAGCCAAAGCCTTACCATTGGCTTGTAGCGGGAATTTACCGATATTGATATTCAAACCCGCAGCTTTGGCTTTCTGTTCAGTTAGACCAATACTTGCCACTTGTGGATGAGTGAAAATACAACCCGGAATTTGCGTGCGATCCAAAGCATGCACATTGGCAACACCTGCAATTTTTTCTACACATAAAATGGCTTCATGACTCGCCTTATGTGCCAAACACGGTGCGCCTGCCACATCGCCGATCGCATAGACACCAACCACATTGGTTTTGCACCATTGATCTACTTTGATAAAGCCATTTTCAAATTCAATGCCTAAAGATTCCAAGCCAAGATTTTGAGAATTTGGACGTACGCCAATCGCAGACAGTACTTTATCTACAGTGATAACATTAATTTCTGATGAGGTTTCGACATGACATTGAACTTGACCATTGGTAATTTCAATTTTCTGTACTGCTGATTCTGTCAGAACCTGCATACCCTGCTGTTCAAACTGTTTTTGTACGTACTTGGCGACTTCCGCATCTTCACTGGGTAAGATTTGCTTGGCAATATCGACCAAGGTCACTTGGCACCCTAAATCCTGGTATAAACTGGCAAATTCACTGCCAATCGCACCTGAGCCGATCACCAAAAGTGACTTAGGCAATTCTTCAGGGATTAAAGCTTCTTTGTAGCTCCAAACATACTGACCATCGACAGGTATTTGCGGTAAATTGGCAGCTTTAGCCCCTGTCGCCACAATAATATGCGGTGCAGAAATCTGCTGTTTTTGACCTTCAGCATCGGTTAATTCAAGTTGTTCTTTGGCAATAAATTGCGCCCTTGCGGTAAAAACAGTGACCTGATTTTTTTTCAGCAATTGTCCAATGCCTTGTACCAACTGACTCGATACCTGGCGGCTATGCTGTACCAATTGCTGAATATCAAAATCAACCGCACCAACCGTAAAACCAAACTGACCTGCATGCTTAAGTTGTTGAGCAACCGCTGCACCACTCAACAAGGCTTTGGTTGGAATACAGCCCCAATTCAGGCAAATTCCACCCAAATGTTTCTCTTCAACAATGGCCGTTTTCAAGCCCAGTTGGGCTGCGCGAATCGCAGCCACATATCCACCTGGGCCAGCACCAATGATGATGACATCAAATTGTGTGTCTGACATGATTATTCTCCTACACCAAAATCAATGCAGGATTTTCAACAAACTGCTTAAATGCTGCCAAGAATTTTGCACCCAATGCACCATCAATCACTCGATGATCACAGGACAAGGTCGCAGTCACCATTTGGCGAACCACAACAGCATCACCTTCAACAATCGCGCGTTTTTCAGCCGTTCCCAAAGCGAGAATTGCACCTTGTGGTGGATTGATAATCGCATCAAAGGCTTTGATGCCTAACATTCCCAAATTGGAAATGCTGAAACTACCACCCTGGAATTCATCAGGCGCAAGTTTTCCTGTCTTGGCACGTGTTGCCAAATCACGCATATCATTGGAAATCTGTGCCAAAGACTTGCTGTTGGCAGATTTAATGATCGGTGTGATCAAACCATTTTCAATCGCTACGGCAACTGAGATATCCGCTTGATCAAACTGTAAAATTTGCTGATTTTCTTCATCAAACTGTACATTGACTTGTGGAACTTTGATCAATGCTGCCGCAGCGGCTTTGATCAGCATATCGTTAATCGACAATTTAACTTGTGGCACAGTGGCATTAATTTGTTGACGTAAGGCCTGAATTGCATCGACATTTAAATCAACCGTTAAACGGAAATGTGGTGCATTACGTTTTGCAGCTTGTAAGCGTGATGCAATGGCTTTACGCATCCCATTCATTGGAATCGCTGTAACTTGAGCGGTTTCTGATGAAGTACTCCCTACAGTTTCAACAATGGTTGGATTTTCACGTTGATAAACAGCTTCAACATCTTCTTTCGATACTCGACCACGTGAACCCGAAGCACGGCAATCATGCAGGTTAATCCCCCATTGTTTTGCCAAACGACGTGCAACTGGGGTTGCTAAAACTTGACTATCATCCGCTGTAGATTTTGCAACTTTTCCACTCGATTGATGACGTACATCTGGCCACGCTCCACCTGCTGCCTGTACTGCAAGTTGGATATCTTTGACACTGATACGACCTTCACGTCCTGAACCTGTGATCTGTGCCAAATTGACATTGTGCTTTTCAGCCAATTTTGAAGCATGCGGTGTGGTAAATATTTCATCGACCTGCTGATAACCTTGTAAAGTTGCAGGCACTGAATAACCACCTTGCGCAACGGGTTTGGTTGCTTTTGGCGTACTATTTTGTACAGGTGCAGTCTGAACTTTTGTTTCTACGGTCGCAGTTGTCGTAGTTGCTACTTTTTCAGCGACCACTTCGGTAGATTTGGTTTCAGTTGCTGCTGTACTTGATCCACCTAAAGATTGAGCAAATGCTTCAATTTCTGCATCGGACACTTGGCTGTCTGCACAGATGGCAATGATTCCACCGACAATTAATGTATCACCTGCTTTGGCAATAATTTTGCGTAAAGTGCTGTCAAAAGGTGCTTCTAATACATTGACGATTTTTGTGGTTTCAATTTCACAAATTTCATCGCCTTTTCTAAATGCAGTGCCTTCCTGAATCAGCCATTGGGCAATCGTACCCTCTTCCATCGACAAACCCCATTTTGGGATTTCCAAGGTTTTAATTTCGCTCATCCTAAGCCTCCAAAGTTTTACGTACAGCCTGTTCGATACGTTCTACACTTGGTAACCATTCTTTTTCCAATACAGGTGAAAATGGTACTGGCGAGTGCGGTGGTGTAACCAATTCGATTGGCGCTTTGAGATAATAAAAACCTTTTTGTGCAATCAATGCCGCGACATCATGCCCAAAACCACAACGTGCTGCAGACTCATCCACAATCACCACACGACCTGTTGAAGCGACAGATTCCAAAATCCCTTCTTCATCGAGTGGGGAAATGGTACGAGGATCAACCACTTCAACCGAAATGCCTTCTTTGGCCAACTTGTCCGCAACTTCATTGGCACGATGCACCATTAAACTCAGCGCAATAATTGTGACATCAGTGCCTTGACGTGTGTAATTTGCCACACCG
Source organism: Acinetobacter sp. WCHAc060033 (assembly GCF_004209125.1). Classification (NCBI taxonomy): domain Bacteria; kingdom Pseudomonadati; phylum Pseudomonadota; class Gammaproteobacteria; order Moraxellales; family Moraxellaceae; genus Acinetobacter; species Acinetobacter sp. WCHAc060033. The sequence continues at coordinate 62,103 of NZ_SGSW01000022.1, forward strand.
AATGGAATGGTATACGCACCATCTGGCACTTCACCTTTGATGTCATATAACAACTTATGCTCACAGAACACCACAGGATCGTCATCACGAATCGCTTGAATCAATAAGCCTTTCACATCGTAAGCACTCGATGGCACCACTACTTTTAAGCCTGGTACAGCCGCAAAAACGTTATAAGGTGACTGTGAATGCTGTGCCGCTGCTGAAAAGCCTGCGCCAATCATGCCGCGTACCACCATTGGTGCTTTGGCTTTACCCCCAAACATATAGCGGAATTTAGCGGCTTGGTTATACAGCATGTCATGACACACGCCGTAGAAATCCATAAACATCAAGTCTGCAACTGGACGTAAACCTGTTGCAGCAGCACCTGCTGCCATGCCGATAATTGCCGACTCGGTAATAGGAGTATCAATCACACGCTCAGAACCGAACTCAGTCCACAAGCCTTTGGTCACACCGAGTACACCACCAAAGCCTTCCAATTTATTGTCATCGGTATTTTTACCACCATGACCACCACGAACATCTTCACCCACCACGATCACACTTGGATCACGGCGCATTTCTAATTCAATTGCTTCTTTAATCGCATTTCGATAACTTTTATTTGGCATTGCTTTACTATTCCTTTAGTAAGAGACATAAACATCGGTTAGAAGTTGAGAGACTTCTGGATAATTGGCAGCACGGGCTTTAGCAACCGCAGCATCTACATTGGCTTTTGACTCAGCATCAATCGCATCCAGTTTGGCTTCATCAATTTTTCCTTTGACTTTTTCACGGAAAATTTTCAAAGGATCTTTATGCTCTTTGACATAATCAAGTTCTTCCTTAGAGCGGATCAAACCTGGATCACCTTCGAAATGTCCATAAAAACGGTTGGTTACGCTTTCAATCACACTTGGACCTTCGCCACGGCGTGCACGCTCAATCGCTCTTTGTGCAACCTCATACATCGCAAAGAAATCAGTACCATCTACTTTTTCCGCAGGCATACCAAAGGCTGCTGCACGTCCTGCAATGTCTTTACTTCCAACAGCATAATCATGTGCTGTACCTTCACCAAAACCATTATTTTCAAAGACAAAAACCACAGGCAATTTTAAAACCACAGCCATATTCATCGCTTCAAACGTCAAGCCTTGATTCGAGCCACCATCCCCTGTAAATGACAAACCAATTCCGCCTGTTTTAAGAGTTTTGGCCGTCAACGCAGCTCCAATCGCCAATGGTGGACCACCGCCTACAATGCCGTTTGCACCGAGCATGCCTTTGTCAAGATCAGCAATATGCATTGATCCGCCCTTGCCTCGGCAAAGTCCGTCATCTTTACCAAAAATTTCCAACATCATGCCGTGGATATCACAACCTTTGGCAATACAGTGTCCATGACCACGATGGGTAGAGGTGATAAAATCTTTATCCGTTAAATTTTCACAAATCCCAACCGCAACGGCTTCTTCACCGCTATAAAGATGAATAAAGCCAGGAATATCGCCTGTATTATTTTCATCATGAAGACGATCTTCAAACTCACGAATATCTCTCATCCGTCGATATGCTGCTAGCAATTGCTCTTCCGTTAATTGCATATATTTTGTCCTTTATCATTTAATCAAAAAGTAAATCCATATTATAAATTTAAAATATGGATGCTTAATTCCTGTTTATTTATATAAAATTATTTTCAAATAAATTAATATTAGACTAAAAAAATATTATTTAAAAAATTCAAATAAAAACATTAAAAACAAGAGTTTAAAACTAAAAAATAATTGTAATTTTTTTATAATTTTCAAAAACTTAAAAAACCAAACCTTTACCCAACCTTTATTTTATAATATTAATATTTTGTATTAATTTATTATTTTTTAAAACAAATTAAATATATTTGACATTTAAAATATAAATGCCATTTTATATTTAATTTACTATCTTATGGACGATTTAAAATGGATTTAAAACGCTCAATTACAACAGGTCAAAAATTACGTGGCGCAGATAAAATGTCACGTATTCCTGTAAAAATTATTCCGACTGAACAAATTCCCAAAAAGCCTGAATGGATTCGCGCCAAAATTAGCCATTCAGAAGAAATCGCGCAGATTAAAAGCCTATTACGTCAGCAAAAACTACATACTGTTTGTGAAGAAGCTGCTTGTCCAAACCTGCCCGAATGCTTTGGTGGTGGCACAGCAACATTTATGATTATGGGCGATATTTGTACCCGCAGATGCCCTTTCTGTGATGTGGCTCATGGTCGTCCGAATGCTTTAGATATTAATGAGCCCAAACATTTAGCTGAATCGGTGAAAAATTTAAATCTGAAATATGTGGTAATCACTTCTGTAGATCGTGATGATTTAGTAGATGGTGGTGCACAACATTTTGCTGATTGTATTCACGAAATTCGTAAAACGAGCCCAGATACATTGATTGAAATTCTTGTACCTGACTTTCGAGGAAGATTAGATATTGCCTTAAAAATTTTCAGTGAAACGCCACCCGATGTGTTTAATCACAATATTGAAACTGTGCCACGTTTATATCGTGCCATGCGTCCAGGTTCAGACTATCAACACTCTCTTGATTTATTGAAAAAATTTAAACAACTCCGACCAGATATTGCGACCAAATGCGGTTTAATGGTTGGACTTGGTGAAGTGGAAGCCGAAGTGATTGTATTGCTAAATGATCTCAGTGATCATGCCGTGGATTATGTCACCATTGGACAATATTTACAGCCTTCAAAATCTCATGCACCTATTCATCGTTTTGTTTCACTTCATGAATTTGAGCATTATCAAACTCATGGGCAATTACTAGGGTTTAAGAATATCTGGAGTGCGCCTATGGTTCGTTCAAGTTATTTTGCTGATCGCCAATTTAAAGGTGAAGCTGTACCTAAACCCTTTTCACGTGAAAAAATCTAATCTTTGTTGCCGATAAAGCGATTTTTTCCAACCAAAGTTGTATATGTTTTACACGACCTTTTTCATAAAATTTAAACTGAAAATATTTTTATAATGTGTAACTCTACGATTTTTAAAACGTGATGGATGAGTAATTCGTTGGATAGAGGTTATCCGTATTCAACAAATATAAAATCCGATAAATATAATAAATACAGTATGTTGATGAATATAGCTCAATCATGAAGGAATATGATATGAATCTATGGAATAAGTTGCAGCGTTCTCCACAACACCTGCAAACAACTCATTTTGTGAATATGGACTCAATTACATCAGCACCATTATTTACACTCACTCAAGAAGAACAACCTTCTCTATTTCGTCGATCTATTCAACATAAACATCAAGATTTGCTCAAAATTGCTGAAGATTCAGGTATGGCGATTGGGGTGACAGATCATCAAGGAACACTACTTTGGACATGGAGTAGTCGTCCAATGCTCTCTTCAGCAGAGCAAGCTCATTTTGTCGAGGGCGGTCATTGGTCAACTCAAGCTGTAGGAACCAATGCAATCGGGTTGGCACTCAACAATCATATAGCGAGTTGTGTTTATTCTCATGAGAATCAAATGCATAGCGTACGTGATTGGGTATGTTATGCAACGCCAATTTTAGACCCAATATCTGGGCAATTTCATGGGGTTATTAACCTTTCGACTAAATATAAAAAACATACGTCACTTGGACTTTTAGCTGTAGAGCATTGCGCTGAATTAGTAAAGCGCGCGATTCAATTCGAACAAAAAAATGTTTTATACATAAAAGCTTTGGGAACTCCTCAAGTACAGTTTAATCAACAAACGATCCCACTTACACATCGGCAAATTGAAATCCTCTGTATGTTGGCATTATATGCAGAAGGGATTAGTTTAAATGAATTGCACTATGCGCTTTATGGTGACCGCAATATTAGTGAAAAAACGCTAAAAGCTGAACTTTCCCAACTCAGAACACTATTGCCTGACTGCATTCTTTCACGCCCCTATAAATTAGCATGTGAAGTACAAACTGATTTTTTACGTGCTGAAAAATCACTAGATGCAGGCTTCTTAGCCAGCATTTTTTCACTCTATAAAGGAAGTTTTTTGACAAAATCGGAAAGCCCTGTTTTATCTTCGTGGCGTGATTGTTTCGATGCCCGTTTAAGCCATCTGATTTATCAAATGGAAGACATTGATCAACTTCTCAAATTGGTTGGGCGTGTTCCAGACCGAATTGATGCCATGCATCGTTTGCTCGAATTACTTCCATCCAACCATCAACTGAGAGAGAAAATTTTACAAAGGCTTTGATTCAATTCGCTTCTCTACTTACAAAAATATTAGCTAAGGTCAAAGCCCTTAGAAAAAGTAGCTACTATTCAATTAACAGCCTCTTTCCACAACCCCTTCATAGAATGAATAGGCTGAAATTGCTGTTATTTTGATTAAGCCTATATCGGGTAAAAAATTCTGTATCAGCAAATATTTTGGTTAAGCTTCTTTCAACCATCAATTGCATTTATTTAAGGTGAAGCAACTACTTATTTTAAATAATAATTTTTTATACTAACTCTACCTTCCAATATCTTTTTATACTTCGTTAATTGTCGCATTTGCTAGGATATGTTTACATTTTAAGTATAGAATTTACTCGATAAAAGGAACCAAATAAATATACAAGCTAATGCAACAGCCCCCTCATAACTACACTTTAGCTGATCATAACTTGTTACTATCCCTCTAAGTTTCAACCTACAAAAGGATCAGCAGGCTTTAGTTACTGTTCTACTCAGCAGGAAAAGTATGATGGGGTTAAAAGGCATATTATGATTAATTTATTTTGCAATAGACGGAGCAAACAAGTGGAATTAAGAAATAATTCCCCTGAAAAAATAACATTTTGATCACCAGCCATAAAAAAACCAGCTCACAAGGAACTGGTTTTTATAATGTACTATTAAAAACTTAGAACAAACGATTCATACCATTCAACGTTGCTACACGGTAAGCTTCCGCCATCGTTGGATAGTTAAATGTAGTTTCCACAAAATACTTAATGGTATTGTTACCACTTTGCATCACAGCTTGACCGATGTGGATAATTTCCGCAGCGTTATTACCGAAACAATGTACACCAAGTAACTCTAACGTATCACGATGGAACAAGATTTTAAGCTCGCCCACAGTATCACCTGTGATCTGCGCACGTGCCAAATGACGGAACGATGCTTGACCCACTTCATACGGAATTTTTTCTTCAGTGAGCTGACTTTCAGTTTTACCAAAGAACGAAATTTCTGGAATGGTGTAAATCCCTGTTGGAATATCCTTCACAGGTTTAACATCAAGCTCACCGCTCATATTCGAACCTGCACAACGACCTTGGTCATAAGCAGCTGAAGCAAGCGATGGCCAACCGATGACATCACCTGCAGCATAAATATTTGCAACTTCAGTTTGATACTGATCATTGACCGCGAGCTGACCACGACTGTTTGGTGTGATACCTACATTTTCAAGACCTAAGCCATCGGTATTCCCCGAACGACCGTTACACCACAAGATCGCATCGGCTTTGATTTTCTTACCACTTTGTAAATAAAGCACCACATGATCATCAGCAGTTTCTAAATGATCAATTTGCTCATTGTGACGAATCAACACACCTTGTTCACGTAAGTGATATGACAATGCATCAGCGATCTCATCATCCAAATAGCTTAAAAGCTGATGTTGAGTATTAATCAGGTCAACTTTATGATCTAAACCGATGAAAATAGAGGCATATTCACAGCCAATTACACCTGCACCATAAATGATAATTTTATGAATCGTAAAATCTAAATCTAAAATTTTATCTGAATCAAACACACGTGGGTGATTAAAATCTAAGCCTTGAGGATGATATGGACGGCTACCTGTTGCAACCACCAATTGTTCATATCCAAGGGTTTCTTTAATGCCATCTTCACCAAAAATGATCACACTATTTTGATCTTGGATATATGCTCGACCATGGAATACATCAATATTGTTACGATCATAAAAGCGTGAGTGCGTATCCACTTGTTGTTGGATGACTTTATGTGCATTACGCAATACTTGTTTCATGGTGAATTGTTTCCAATCCCCCACTTTTTTAAACATCGGATCACGTTGGTAACGGATAATACTCGACACGGTTTGACGCAGTGCTTTACTTGGAATTGTTCCTACGTGAGTACAGTTACCGCCAAGTTGTTCACGTACATCAACGATCGCAACACGCTTACCCGATTTAGCAAGCTTCATTGCCGCGCCTTCACCAGCAGGACCTGAGCCAAGTACGACTGCATCGTATTTCACATAATTCCCACTAACGACTTCTTTCTTACGTGGCATTCAAAGCTCCTTATATTCAATTCAGTCTAAGTCTTATGCGATATTATGAACTAAACTTGAATAATTTTCTGTATTTCACATGCATATATTCTGTGATAACCACATTTAGTATATGAATAGTGTTTTTACCCCATCTTTTGCCATTTCAGCTATAATGTTAAGCATATCCCCCGTAGAAAACAGTGGAAAAGTTGAATATGTCAGAGAACCGTAAACCAGAACAGGGTGTCAAGTTACGTGGTGCAGAGAAAGTCGCGCGTATTCCTGTAAAAGTTATCCCAACGGTTGAAGCACCTCGAAAGCCTGATTGGATTCGTGTAAAAATGGCTGCGCCTGATGAAGTTCAACGTATTAAAACCACTTTGCGTGCGCAAAAATTACATACTGTCTGTGAAGAGGCTGCTTGTCCGAATCTACCTGAATGTTTCGGTGGTGGTACTGCAACCTTTATGATCATGGGTGATATTTGTACCCGCCGTTGTCCTTTCTGTGATGTGGCACATGGTCGTCCAAATGCACTTGATCCTGATGAACCACGTCACATGGCTGAAACCATTGCTAATCTTGGTTTGAAATATGCTGTAATTACATCTGTAGACCGTGATGATCTATTAGATGGTGGTGCGCAACATTTTGTCGATTGTATTAAAGAAGCACGTTCGCAAAGCCCTAAAACATTATTAGAAATTTTAGTCCCAGACTTCCGTGGTCGTATGGATATTGCCCTACGTATCATGACTGAATGTCCACCAGATGTGTTTAACCACAACATCGAAACTGTGCCGCGTCTATATAAAGCAATGCGTCCGGGTTCAGATTATCAGCACTCTTTAAATTTATTGAAAATGTTTAAAGAATACTGCCCTGATGTACCAACGAAGTGTGGTTTGATGGTGGGTATTGGTGAAACTGAAGAAGAAGTGATTGCGTTGTTGGATGATCTTCACGCACATGGTGTGGACTATGTGACGATTGGTCAATACTTACAACCATCGAAAGAACATGCGCCAATTGACCGTTTTGTAACGCCTGAAGAGTTTGAACGTTATACTGCACATGGGCAAAAGCTTGGTTTCCGTAATATTTGGGCAGCGCCTATGGTTCGTTCAAGCTACTTTGCTGATCGTCAATATTATGGTGAGCCAGTTCCGCAAGTACGTCGTAAAGCAGATCCTGCAAAGAAAATTGCAGTACAAACCATTGAAGCTTGATTAAAATTTTGCTTTGAAAATGAAAAGCCAATCGGAAATGATTGGCTTTTTCTATTTAAGCTTGATACTTATAAATTTATCTACATTTACCTACTGTTTTCCCTTCAATCATACTGTTTGAAGATTGAAGTTTTGTCACTGGAGAACAATAAAAATTACCCGAAATCATAGCCTTGTCTAAGCTAATCACAGCAGGTGCTTGAACATCGCCTTCGATCATGGAATTAATCAGTTTAACCGATCTCGCAGTCGTCGCTTGAACATTTCCAGAAACAGAAGAGTTATTTAAAACCAAACTCGCGCCTTTTTGAACAGTGATCGTGCCATCTACAGACGATAGATTCACTGTACATGTTGCACCTGCGGGTACAGTCAGACTTCCTACAGCATTATTACTAATTGTACTACTACAATTTGCTGCAAAAGTAAGTTGAGCTGTTGCTAAACCAGCGGTCACCATAACGGTTTTTAGAAAAATATTTTTCATATAGAACATCCTCGGAAATTTTAAAATTTTATTTAAATTAAACTTATTATTTAAAACATCTTTATAGTATGTGTTTTCATATGACGTTTTGATTACAGATCTGTTGATAATTATTAGTGCTACGTAAAGTTTGTAAGCCATCTGCGTCAATCATGTTCAAATTGTGAAGTGATGATATATAAGCTGTAAATCTAGTATAGATATACACATAGTGATAAAAAAACCGACACTTTAAAGTATCGGTTTTCACATTCAATGATATTTAAGTTTACCGTTAAAGATTAAGCTTTCAACCATTTTTCAGCTTTAGCTTGATCTTCAACTTTTAACTCTACAGTCGTCAGTTGTACTTCCCCACCTTGCAGTTCAAACTGAATAAATTCATCACGGCGGAACGCATACACTGTAAATGTGCCTTGTTGTGTCGCATATTTTGCTAACAATTTTTCAGATGCTTTCAAACCATCAATTGCGATGATCACATCATTGGCAGAAAGACCGGCTTTTGCACCTACACCCTCACGATTGGCTTGCTGAATCAAAACACCTTCAGGCTTCTCAGTGATTTTCAAACCAAATGGCAAGGTCTTTTCATTTTTCAATGTGTAACTTAAACCAAATTCAGGGAACAATTGATCTAAAGGTAATTCTTCTGTGGTATTAATCAGATGGTTGACTTGTTCAATCCAATTGTCGCCCGTTAATTCATTGCATAATTCAACAATGGTGCGTTCATTTACTTGAATGCCATTTTGCGTATTTTCATATAAACGACGCATCAACGCATCTAGGCTTGAACCTCGTAAACGCAATCCTAAGTCTAAACACAGTGCCACTAAACAACCTTTGTTGTAGTAACTCGTACCCGCATTATTTGAGTTTTCATCTTGGCGATAGAATTTAATCCATGCATCAAAACTAGACTCAGATACAGTTTGGATAAAACGTCCTGGGTTTTGCAAATAACGATCAATTTGACCTTTAAGTAATTTCAAATAGGAGTCTTGAGAAATCACGCCACTACGGAGCAAAATTAAATCGTCGTAATAAGATGTAAAGCCTTCAAAAATCCACAATAAAGAAGTTAAGCTTTCTTTATTTAAATCATAATTGGCTAGGTTTTCAGGACGAATAAATTTGACCAACCATGAGTGAAAATATTCATGACTACATAAACCAAGGAAACGCTGATAATCCGCTGAAGGTTCAGTCGGCTCATCGGCTTTGGGTAAATCATCACGTGGTGAGATCAAACTGGTACTGTTTGGATGTTCCAAACCACCATAGCTATTCCCTGTTGCCATGGTCATAAAGGTATAATTTTCAAACGGTGCTGAACCAAACATTGAAATTTCAGTACTACAGATTTTTTCAATGTCTTGCTTCATGCGTTCAGCATTCATTTTATGCTGACCTGACACCACAAATTCATGTGGAATGCCGTTCGCTTCAAAGCTAAAACGAGTTTGATCTGCAAGCTCAAATGGTGCGTCAATCAACTGCGCATAATTATCCGCTTTTAAGGTATAACGCCCTTTCACCAAACTTTTTGAAACCAAACCTGTTGCAAGTTGGAAATGTTTAAGTTCATCCGGTAAGAACACTTCTAATTCAACTGCTGAATTTTCTTGATCTTGCAACCCCAAACAGATACAGGCTGGATTGACATATAAACGGGTTTGGTCAACGTATGCACCACGTACAGACAGATCAAAAGCATAGACATCATACTCAACTGTAATCAACTCATGATCCGTATTAAATAAGCGCCATTTATTCTTTTCGAATTTACTGATTTGAAGTTGACGACCTGCTTCATCATAGGCTTTGACAGATTCAATATGTTTGGCAAATTCACGAATTAAATAGCTGCCTGGAATCCAAGTTGGGAGTGATAAAACTTGCGTTGGATTGGCAACAAAACGTAAGGTAACATGGATGAGATGCTGACGAAAATCGTCGAATTCAATTTGATAATGCAACATAAATATATATTCGAAAATAGACAGTGAAATATTACCAATTAGATTAGCATTTTTTTACAAAGTCGGGCGATTTTAGTCTAAATTGTCTACAATTCTTACTGGCGAAGTCCTTAAAAAAGGCATAGCATTCGCAGAGTTTGTGCACTCTTGCCATAGGATTGGCTAAAAAGGTAAATCTGTTGAAAATATTCGCGTCTTTCGTTGCGGTTGTGGGCTTAGTCTGTTCCACGCTTGTCAATGCTGCTCTACTAAATATTAATCCGCAATCTGTTGAAGCTGAAGCTTGGACCATATTAGATACGCAAACGGGTCAAACCATTGCAGAATATAATAGTCATGTCCAACGTGCTCCCGCTTCAATGACCAAGATGATGGTCGCTTATATCGCTTTAAAAGAAATAAAAGCGGGACATCTTAAAAAAGAAGAGATTATTACCGCAACGCCTGTTGTGCAAATGGTGCAATGGGATGAATCCCAAATGTATCTTAAACAAGGTGAACAGATTTCGATTGATCAATTGCTAGCAGGTTTGATTGTCATGTCTGCCAATGATGCAGCGGTGACATTGGCAGAACGCATTTCAGGTGATGTCCCTACTTTTGTTGCACGTATGAACAAAGAAGCACAAGCCTTAGGGATGAAAGACACCCACTTTGCGAACTCGCCTGGTATCACCATGCCAGACCATTTCTCATCTGCGCATGATATGGCACTGCTTGGACAAGCTGTTACTATGCAAACACCTGAATATATGCATTATTCAGTGATGCCAAGTTTTAGTTATAACCAACGTTTTCACCATGCAACCAACCTTGTTTTAAAATCTGACCCAAGTGTCGACGGTTTAAAAACAGGTTTTACCAAAGCCGCTGGATACAACTTAGCCTTAACTGCACACCGACCTTCTGGTATAGAGGAATCACCTGATCGTCGTTTAATCGTGGTGGTGATGGGTGCAAAAAATGCCATCAAACGTGCTGAAATCGCACATAAACTTTTAAACTTAGGTTATGCCTATACCCGTGATGAAGTCGCAATCAAAGATAAGCAATTGATCGCAGAACTTCCTGTGATTAAATCAACGTTGAAAATGTTTAAAGTAGAAGCGAAGAAACCACAGTTAGTGACTACTTCATTATATAACGATCCTACACCAATTGATTTGATGACATTTGATGTGGTGAATAGTCGTGTGATGAAGACTGACCTAAATGGAACTTTGACTGCTGTTGAACCAC